>NZ_DATKFP010000177.1:0-4561 GCF_035511395.1 Sphingobium sp. | reverse complement strand
AGGAGGGGGCTCGACGCGAGGCTGCCTTGACGGCTAACCCCGCGCGGCCAACCATGATCGCCGCCAAGCAGACCATGGAGAACGCGATTGCACCCGGAACTGGAGAAGGCACTGGTGGCCGCTGCGGCGCTGTCAGTCGAGACGGCTTATGCGGTGTCGCAGCTCGAAGAACTTCCACCGACAGCTGGACCGCGATGGGCCAAGCTAGCGAGGAAAGTCGCGACAGGGCTCGACGAGTACGTTGCCGACGTCCAGCCTCACGGTACCACGCCGCTTCTACCTCAAAATCTTCTGGCGCTCGCGAATTTGATCGCCGCTCGATATCCGGAAGCCGGCTCCGACTAGCGTCGTATGATAGCCCGCCGTCCTTCTCGTACCCGAGCGCAACGAAGGCGGGGAGTTGCGCGACAGCGCGCTTCCTGCGGCCAAACATCTACGCGGCCTCCGACTGGGAGGAGGAGGGGGCGTCGGTGGAGACTTTCCGCGGGGCCCATGGTTCGATGCTTTCCAGCACAGCCATTTGCTCTTCGGACAAACCGTCGAGCAGTGGATGCCGCCAGCCCGTCTTCCGGAAGATGTGGATGGCGAGCGGGCGGGAAGGCGATCGTTCACCAGTCAAAATCTGGCTGGCGTACGATACGCTGACGCCGGCCTCTTTTGCCAAGGCGGTGGGTTTCATGGCGGTGATCATCCACCGTAGTTTGCATAACGCAAACTCAAAATCAAGGTTGCAGTTTGCGTATCGCAAACGACGTGGTGAGCCGCCTCGTGTATAGCTTGAGGGTGAGCAGGACCCGCCCCAAACGATATTCGAACTGGTACGTTAAAGAGTGGATGCGCGCGTGTGGCGTCACCCAAGCAAAATTGGGCGAGTTGATGGATGTTAATAAGACTACCATCAGTCACTTGGTTAACAGTCAAATCGACTATAACCCTGAATACATCCGAGACGTCGCTCTAGCTTTGCAAATAGAGCCCTTCGAACTACTTCTGCCGCCCGAGCGCGCTATGGCATTAAGGCAATATCGTTCGAGTGCTGAGCAGATAGTAACACTCGCACATGATGCAGATGAGCAACAGAAGAGTACTGCGAAATCCGCTCTTTCGGATGCCCGCACAGGGACATCGGGGTGATTAAGTTCAAAATGGGTTTGGCGGCTGCTGTACTTGCGGTTTCGCAGCTTAGTTTCTCCATAACCATTAGCGCGGCCCAGCCTCTCCGTGACGCGATACCAGCAGAGTTTATCGGCACTTTTGCTCCGACCGTAGCGGGCTGCCTAAATCCTGATGGGGTGGAGATCATAGAGGTCGCCCAGGATGGTATCCATTACTATGAAGGCGACGATTATTTGCTAATCGGGATCGCGTTTAGTGGTTTGTCCACACGGTCTGGGAACGATATTCCGCTATTCAATGGGCGCTTTACTGGAAGGGCCGAAACTAGGCTCCTTGGCGAGGTAAATATGCGGATGGAGATGGAGACCCCTAATTTACTGATCAGATATGCACTGGATGGCGACGGAGATGCGGTGAAGCCGGCGGCTAATGTGTGGGTTCGATGCAGGATCGCTGATTAGGGTCGCGTCTGCACGAATCGTGGCGCAGGATACGGCCTAGAGCGGCACCGCGCTCAGGTTTGCGTTATGCAAACTTTCGAGTTGACGCTAGGTTTGCGTTGTGCAAACTATCTTCCAACAGGCACCCGCCTGCTCGGAGATGGCAATGGCAAACGAACCCCGGCCGGAAGTATCCGGCTTCCAATTCCTCGACCGGCTGATTTCAAATCACAGCGACGCGAACATGCAAAGCGTGCTCGCAGCCGTGCTCGGGCTTCGCCGTGCTGCCGATGATGCCGCTGCGCTGGAAGCGCTCGTCGCTGATCTATTCGTCAACCTCGAATGGTCCGACCCTTCCTTCAAGGCTGTTCGCGAACATGCGAAAGACCTGAAGGGGCGCATCGTCGCGCTCGCCGACGCGCTGCCGCTCTACCTGATCGCGGTACAGGCTAATCGGGCCGATTGTACTGCCCGCTCGGCGCGACCGGCTCCGTTCGGTCGAGATAGGCACCAGCCGTCCGAGCAACCTGCTTCATCGGTTTCTGAAGCGCTTCCAAACGATGGAGGCGTTCATGCGCAGCACTGATCTCCTCACTCTCGAGGGTCAGCTCGCGACCGTAGAGCAAGCCGGTGACAAGGATGAGTGCCGCTTCGGCGGTTGCCTTGGTCATCTCCCATTCCTCGCGGGGGATCGTGATGGTTTCACTCATGTTGGGACCTCTTCGTCGGTGTCTGGAAGCCCGACGATAGCTGAAGCGGGGGAGGGTTCCATCCTCCCCCGTGGATGCGCGACCCGCTTCCTGCGCCTCTACCCCGACCCGGACATCGAGCCGTACCAGGGCTGGGCGCTGTGCTGCTATCTCGACGACGACAACGACGGTTTCACCCGCCTCGAGTATGTGGCGCGCGGCCCCGAGCGTGACGTCCACCTCCCGGTCAGCCGGTTCGCCTTCACCCCGACGCAGGCCCGGTTCGAATGGCTCGTGCGCAACGGCTTCCAGTCGAAGGCAACGGCGCACTGCACCGGTCCGTGGGATGACCACGACATCGATGCCCAGCTGGCGGCCGAGGGCCGGGCGGTGGCGGCATGACCCCGCAAGTCATCAGGGATATCGCGCGCAAGTGCGATGACGACGTAGCCGCCGCGATCCATCGGAACATGGCCCTCGTCTCCGGTGGGACCGCGATGTCGACCGTCGCATTCGCTGGCGCCACCTCGGCTCTGGCGACCGCAGCCGGTGCCTTTGTCGCCGTTCATCATGGAATGGGCGGCGGCTATGCGACCGGCGAAGACGTGGCGGACGGGCTCCTTGCCATTCTGCGTCCGATGGTGGTCCGTTCCGTCGATCGGCTCAACGTTCAGCGGGCGGGTGCGGCATGACGCGCTACGTCGTCGCTCTCGGCCTCGCCACCATCGCGCTCTTCGGCTTCAACGCCTGGTCGTTGTGGTTCCTCGACCGCGATCCCGACGCTCGCGATTTCTTCGCCAGCTCCGAATTCACGCTGGCCGTGCTCATGGGCGGCGCCTTCGCGCTGTTCGTCTGCTGGATCATCGTCGCCGCACTTGTTTTCGAATCCGACAGCCCGTCGGGTCGCAGCGAGCCGGAGGACCACGTATGATGGTCCCCGGCTCCACACCGCCCAAGGCGGACACTTCGCTGCTGCCGCTGATCGCGCTGGGCGTCGCGCTGGTCGCGGGCTTCCTCTCCGGGATGCCTGTGCTGTGAGCGGCGCGGACTGGCAGGTAGGCGATCTCGCCATGTGCATCCGCTCGGGCAAGTGGATCGACGTCATCGCCCGCGATGCCTCAAGCGGCCCAGCGCCGGGCTCGATCCACGTCGTCGACGAGATCGGCCAAGCCGGCGGCACAGATTTTCTCGGCTTCCCGGAGTGGCCGGAGGATTTCTTCGGTGCCGACGCCTTCCGCAAGATCGAGCCGCTAAGCGACCTCGAGCGCCTGCGCGCCGAAACCGATTTCCACGTCAGCAAGAACTTGGCGCGCCGTCGCGCCCGGCAGGTCGCGCTGTGAGCCGCGCGCAGATCACCTACGCCGACGCGCGCAGCACCGCCCCGCAGGCGGCGGGAATCGACGTCGAGAAGCCCGTCGCCGGTTACTTCCGCTTTCGTCTCGGCCGCGACACGGTGCGCGGCGGCGTCCGGATCTGGTTCGGGCCGCCGCACGATCCCGTGACCGGCGAGGAGATGGACCGGTCTTGGCGCTGGCAGGCCGAGTTCGACGGCGAGCCCATCGACTTCGATCGCTGCTGGCCCGCCTGCGCCAAGGATCCGATCTCCGAGGCCGACTACTGCGCGATGATCAACCGCCGCGCCTGGGCCCGCCAGCACGCGCCGGACAGCGCCTACGCTACCCCAACCGCTACGATCGACCTGCTCAGCCGGTCGCACCCCCTTCCGTTCTGAGGAGCACTTCGATGGCATCCAAGCCTATATTCGACGACGTCGCCCCGTGGCCCGAGCAGGCTAAGCCGAACCCCCGCGCCGTAATCGGTGGCAACCAGCCGCCGCTGGAAGAGCGGATTCCGGTCGAGTTTCGTGAAGCGATCATCGCGGAAAGGGCGGACTTCTACAAAAAGCTGGAAGACCTGCTGGGGAAGGCCGCCACCGACGAAGAAGCGGCGAAGTCGGGCGCCGTCGACCGAGCGAGCTGCATCGACGAGGAGACATTGGCCAAGTGCGGCGTTCTGGTGAAGACGCTCAGCGCCTGCGAGAAGCTGGTCAATACGGTCCACGACGAGGTGAAGAAGCCTTACTGGGACGCCGGCAAGATCATCTCCGCGGAGCGCAATGCGCTGACCAGCCAGCTCGATGCGGCTCGTAAGAAGGTCGAGGGCCTGCAGCGCGCGTACTTCGACGACCAAGAAGCCAAGGCAAAGGCCGCTCAGGCCGAAGCTGATGCGAAGCGGGCTGAACTGGAAGAGCTGGCCCGAAAGAACAACCTCGAAGAGGCGCTTCCGCCTCCGCCGCCTCGCGTCACAGCTGCCATT
>NZ_DATKFP010000176.1:0-53010 GCF_035511395.1 Sphingobium sp. | reverse complement strand
GACGACTACGCCAAGGCGGCGGTGGAAAAGCTGCGCGCCGCCGGCATCCGCGCCGAACTCGACGTCCGCAACGAGAAGATCAACTACAAGGTGCGCGAGCATAGCCTTGGAAAGGTGCCGAATCTTCTGGTCGTGGGCCGCCGCGAGGCGGATGAGGGCACGGTGGCGCTGCGCGAACTGGGCAAGGAAGGGCAGAGCGTGATTTCGCTCGATGATGTGATCACCCGTCTTGCAAATGAGGCCAAGGCACCCGATATGCAGTGAGGCAGAAATGCCGCAAGGGTGCGTGATTCCGTTACGACGGAGGTACGCACCCCTTTCGGCTTTTCGTAAAAGCCGCTAAGAGCCGTCCGTTTTTGAAACGACCGTAGGAGATACCGCTATACGTCCCCCGATGATGCGCCGCCCGCTGGCGCCGCCGCCGAAGTCCGGCCCCCGCTATAATGAGTTCATCAACGTGCCCAAAGTGCGCGTGATCGATGACGACGGCGAAAATCTGGGTGTGATGTTTACGCAGGAGGCGATCGAGCAGGCCTATGAGGTCGGTCTCGACCTCGTGGAAGTCTCGCCGAACGCCGATCCGCCGGTCTGCAAGTTCCTGGACATCGGCAAGTTCAAGTACGAAGCCCAGAAAAAGGCGAATATCGCCCGCAAGACCCAGAAGACGCAGGAACTCAAAGAGATCAAGATGCGTCCGAACATTGACGATCATGACTATGATACGAAGATGAAGAAGGTCCATGATTTCATCGGCGACGGCGACAAGGTGAAGATCACCCTGCGCTTCCGTGGCCGCGAACTCAGCCACCAGCAACTGGGCATGAACCTGCTCCAGCGCGTGGCGGAAAATGTTCAGGAAATCGCCAAGGTCGAAGCCTATCCGCGCATGGAAGGCCGCCAGATGCTGATGGTGCTGGCGCCAAAATAAGCGCGACGCCGCATTGATAAGCTATGCTCGTCGGGCGGAGTCTGGATACAGGCTCTGCCCGATGGCATTTGAGGGGCGGGAAGCGTCCATTTGGAGACACCCAACATCCATTCGGGCTGAGCCCGTCGAAGCCGCCTTCTTTCTTTCAAGCCTTGTGTTTTGAAGAGAAAGTAAGGCCCTTCGACAAGCTCAGGGCGAAGGATCTTGGGGAAACTTGCCAGCCTGCCGGTCGCATTCGCGTCGCGCGGCTGTGGCGTTCATAGCGCGCGATCGACGCGCAAGTGTCGCACAGCCGTCGCGGCGGCGGCGCGAACCTGTCGCGTTCCTGTCGCGTTCCTGTCGCAATTTCTGCGAATCGCCCCGAAATTGCCCTGCGACATCGTGAACTTCGGGCCGTCGCGTCGACGCGACGGGAAAACAGCATCCTGCCGCAACACCGACTCGCCTCGTCCCTCCTGCCCTTGTCGGACGAGGACCGTCCTCCTAGCCGCCTTCAGCATGAAGAATTTGCGCCTTTCCCTCACCGCTGCCGCGCTGGCCGCCGCCTTCCCCGCCACCGCCCATGCCGAAGGGCTGGGTGCGGAAATCAATTATGGCCGCGCGGACGGCCACTGGGGGACGGAGATCGGCGCGGGCTATGCGATGGGCATTGCCGGTTTCAGCCTGACGCCGGGCGGCGGCGTCTATTTGCGCGACGGCGACACCAAACTCTATGGCCGGGTCGAGGCCGCCTATACCCTGCCGATGTCGGCCACGATCGGCGCGGGCGTGCGCTTCAGCGGCGACAATACCCGTCCCTATGCGACGCTCGCGATGCCGCTCATCCCCAAGCTGCGCGCCAAGGCCAATGTCGGCCCCAAATATTATGCGGTCGGCCTGACCCTCGGCTATTGAGGCTTTTCTCGACCGTCAGGATCGCAGGGGCTTGAAGTCCCCGCTCCGCAGCGGACCGGGATGGCGCCGGCGGATCGTGCAGGATGCGTCGCCCGTCCCGGTCCTTCGTCCTGATCCCGACCCACGGCGGGTCGCGGAAATTATACGGGTTATCGGCGTTCCCCGCGTCAGCAATTGACCCCCATGACGGGCGTCATATGCCTGACACAGGAGGCCGGGCATAAGTCCGCCTTTTCAGAAGGAATGCGTTTTCCGTGACATCCCGCGAACTGACCGGTTTTCTTCCCCTGAGCGAGACGCAGGCCGGCGAGGATGACCTTCGCCGCCGCCTGTCCGACATGGCCTGGCGCATCGGTTTCGGCGCCATCGGCTGGCCCTGGCTGCTCGCCAGCCTGTCGGGTGGGCGCAAGGCGGACAAGCGCGCGCTGCTGGACGAACTCGGCCTTGCCCATGACGCCCTGCCCCATCTGGGCAGTTGGAAAGCTGATGTCGGTTTCCTGCGCCATATCGTGCGGGAAATCGCCCGTCTGCGGCCGACCCATGTCGTAGAACTGGGCGCCGGCGCTTCCTCGCTGGTCGCGGCGCGTGCGCTGCAATTGCATGGCGGAGGGCGGCTGCACAGTTTCGACCAGCATGGCGGTTTCGTCGACGCGACGCGTCAGTGGCTGGCCGACAATCGCCTCGACGTCGATATCCGCCATGCGCCGCTGACCCATGAAAGTACCGACTGGCCCGGTCGCTGGTATGCGATCGACAATCTGCCCGATCAGATCGACCTCATCATCATCGACGGTCCGCCCTGGAGCGTACATCCGCTGGTGCGCGGCGCGGCCGACAGCCTGTTCGCCCGCCTCTCCCCCAATGGCGTGGTGTTGCTGGACGATGCCGCGCGGCCCGGCGAGCGGCTGGTGGCGCGGCGCTGGCGGCAGCGCTGGCCGCATATCGACTTCCGCCTGATGAAGGACGGAACCAAGGGGACGCTGGTCGGTCGTCGGCGCGACGTGCGCGTGCCGGTCGCCAATGACAATGAGGCTGGCCGCACCCTGCGCCATATGGGCCGCGCCGCTGCCATCGCCGCTTTGATCGCGACGGGCTGGATTGCCCGTGGTGAGCTGGGCGAATTTCCGCAGGCCGCGCAGGCGAGCAGCTTCCTCGACGAAGCCGCCGCCTCGCGCCGGGCCGGGCTGCTGCGACAGTCCATGGCGTCGCAGGTCGAAAGCGCGACGCTTAACCCGCAGGAGATAGAGCGGACGACCGGCATCGTCCTGCCCACCCTGCCCGCCGACTGGCGCGTCACCGATGTCCAGCTCTTCCCCACGCCCGACAGCCCGGCCATCGCCATGTCGCTCGAAACCGGGCGCGGCGAACATCTTTCCTTTTTTGCCGACCACGCCGAAACCCCGGCGGAGGGCAAGCCATTGCTGGCAGAACGGGCCGGCGTGGTAAGCGCCTATTGGGAGGTCGGCGACATGGCCTATGCCCTGACCGGGGGCGCGGCGCCGCGGCGCATCATGGAACTGGCGGGTACGATCGCGCCGGCGGGCTGAACGCCCCCGTTTCGGGCAGGCCATTGAGGCGAACGGGGCGCCCTGCTGGAGCGGTGAACGGATCGTTCACCGCTCTATTTTTCTTTGTTTCCCGCATTCTGCTAGCCGTCGGCTGTTCCAGCCGACTTCAGAATGCTCTAAGCGCCGCGCATGGAGGACATCGCACCCGCTTCGCCGCCTGGCTCCAGGCGCCCCGCCCTTGGCAGCCTGGCGATGCTCTGGCGCTTTGCCCGGCGCTATCCGGCCCGGATCGCAGGCGCGCTCACGGCGCTGATCGTCTCGTCGGCCGCGACCCTCGCCATCCCTAATGGCTTCCGGCTGGTCATCGACAAGGGCTTCATGGGCGGCGGCGACATCAGCCGCTGGTTCGAATATCTGCTGATAATCGTGGTGGTGCTCGCTCTCGCTAGCGCACTGCGCTTCTATTTCGTGTCGTGGCTCGGTGAACGCGTCGTCGCCGACGTCCGCAGCGCGACGCAGTGTAACCTGTTGCGTCAGGCGCCCCTCTTCTTCGAGGAGAACCGGCCTTCCGAAATCGCATCGCGCATGACCGCCGATACCGCGATCGTCGAACAGGTGGTCGGTTCCACCGTTTCGGTTGCGCTGCGCAATCTCGTGACGGCGATCGGCGGTCTCGTCTATCTTTTCACGCTGGCGCCCAAGCTTGCGGGTCTGTTGCTGCTGGGGATTCCAGCCATCCTGCTGGTGCTGCTGGGCCTTGCGAGGCGTGTGCGCAAATTGTCCCGCGACAGCCAGGATAGACTGGCCGACATCGGCAGCCTCACCACAGAAGTGCTGGGCGCGATGAAGATTGTCCAAGCTTTCGGCCAGGAAGCACGGGAGGCGGCGCGCTTTCAGGTGAGCGTGGAAAAGGGATTCGCCACGGCGCGGACGCGTATAGTGCTGCGCGCCGTGATGACCGCGCTCGCCTTCGCCCTGGTGTTTGGATCGATCACCGGTGTCATGTGGCTGGGTGCGATCGATGTTGCTGCCGGTCGCCTTTCCGGGGGGAGCATCGCCGCCTTCGTCCTGACCGGTGGACTTGTCGCCGGCGCTTTTGGTTCGTTGTCGGAAAGCTGGGGCGACCTGTTGCGTGGCGCCGGTGCTGCAAGCCGACTGGACGAATTGATGCAGGCCGAGCCCGGCATCGTCCCTCCGGCCCAGCCGACCGTTTTGCCGGTGACAACGCAAGGTGCCCGGCTCACTTTCGACGATGTCCATTTCCATTATCCGACCCGACCGGACCAGGCTGCGCTCAACGGCGTGACACTTGACATTGCACCCGGCGAAATGGTTGCCGTGGTCGGTCCGTCGGGTGCGGGCAAGTCCACGTTGATCCAGCTCGCGATGCGCTTCTACGATCCCGAACGAGGCACTGTACGGCTGAACGGCATTCCCCTGCCGAATGTCGATCCGGCCAGTGCACGCGCGATGATGGCGATGGTGCCGCAGGACAGCGTCATCTTCGCCGCGTCGGCCCGTGACAACCTCCGCTATGGTCGGTGGGACGCCAGCGACGATGCGATCTGGGATGCCGCACGAGCCGCCAATGCCGAAAGCTTCCTGCGCGCTTTGCCGGAAGGGCTGGATAGCTATCTTGGCGAAGGCGGTGCGCGCTTGTCGGGCGGGCAGCGCCAGCGCCTGTCGATCGCCCGCGCGCTCCTTCGTAACGCGCCGATCCTGCTGCTCGACGAGGCGACTTCGGCGCTCGATGCCGAATCCGAGCGGCTGGTGCAGGATGCGCTGGGTCGACTGATGGCGGGCCGCACGACGATCGTGATCGCGCATCGCCTTGCGACGGTGCGCGTCGCCGATCGAATCATCGTGCTGGATGAGGGGCGGATCGTGGAGCAGGGGGATCACGCCACGTTGGTTGCCACTGGCGGCCTTTACGCCCGCCTCGCCAGCCTCCAGTTCCAGGACAATTCCGCCGCCTGACAGGTTAGGCGGCGCCGCGGAGCGGCGAAATTCTATGCCTCCGCCGCGGCCAGACGTACGATATGATCAAGAATGGCCGCATGGAGTTGCCGCTCGAAAGTACAGCCGGCTTCATGTCCACGCGTCCACTGCACGCGCGCACGCCGTCCTTCGAAGCCGGGCAACATGATCCATAACTCGTTGCCGACATTCAGCTTCATGAAACTCTGAAGGCGAAAGCCACTGACGGAAAGATCCGCAATCTGGCTGCTGAACCATGTTTCGCCGGGCCGCCGAACCTTGACCCCGATCTGGACATCGCGTCGCTCAGCGAGGCGTTGCCGGCGAATTTGTTCAAGATATGGTTCCGCGCCCATGATCCCATGATGGGACAACAGGGTAAGGAAACAGTTAAGCGATCGTGACCGGTAAAAAAAGGGGCCGCCAATGGCGACCCCTGCAAACCCAGCATTAGAAAATCTGTTCCTGCCGCCCTGCGGAAGGGGGAAGTCCTGAAAGCGCGGACCGGCCGGAATTCAGATCTTAGAAGCTGCCATATTGTTCGTTACCGACGAAACCCAGCTTGGTGACGCCCGCACGCTTGATCTCCGCCAGCACTTCGTCAACGACGACATAGCGGGTTGCTGCGTTCGGCTGGAACTGCAGTTCCGGCTCGACCGGCAGGCGCAGCGACTGCTGCAGATACTGACGCAGGGTCAGCAGATCGATCGGCGCACCGTTCCAGGTAATCACGCCGCTCGGGTCGATCGCGACCTTGTTCTTGACCGGGTCGATCACGCTGTCCGTAGGCGGCGCGTTCTGCGGCAGGTCGATCTTCACCGCGTGGGTCTGGATCGGAATGGTGATGATGAACATGATGAGGAGAACGAGCATGACGTCGATCAACGGCGTCGTGTTCATTTCCATCATCGGCTCGCCATCATCGGAGCCCATGCTCATTGCCATAGCGAAATCTCCTTAATCAGCCGATCAGAGGCGGGTCGTCGACGTGCCGGGTTCCGGCTCGGAGATGAAGCCCACCTTCGGGAAACCGGCGCGCTGCATCGTGTAGATGGTGCCGCCGATGCAACGATAGGGGGTATTGATGTCGCCGCGGATATGCACTTCGGGCAGATCCTCGGGCGTCATGTTTTCAACGCCGCCAGCCTTCTTGATGTCTGCTTCGAGCTTTGCGACCGCACGGTCGAGCAGTTCGCTCGAACTCACCGGGGCCATGCCCCAGAAAACCGCGCAAGCGCCGTCGGAACCCGTGGTGACCGAAAGGGACACATTTTCGGGCTTGGTCGTGGTCGGCTCGAACGCCACCTTGGGAAGCTGCAGATCGACCGTCTGGACGACGACCGGGACCGCGATGAGAAAGATGATGAGCAACACCAGCATGACGTCGACGAGCGGCGTCGTGTTGATGTCGGACAAGGGCTTGTCGTCACCGCCGCCGGGGCCAACACTCATTGCCATTGATACTATCCTAACCTTGGTGTCGATGGTGCCCCGCTGAGCGAGACCCACGTCCGGCGGGAAACCGGGCGGTCGCAGCCGCCACCCGGTTCCCGAGCCGGATTATTAAGGCAATCAGGCCTTGGTCGGTGCAACAGCCGGCTTGGCAGCCGAAGCGGCCGGGGCAGCAGCAACGGTCGGCTTCACGGCGCCGTCCGAAACCAGATAGGCCAGCAGGTCGACGGTGAAACCGTTCAGCTGCTCGGCGATCGACTTGTTACGGCGCTGCAGGAAGTTGTAGGCGAGCACCGCGGGAACGGCCACGGCCAGACCCAGGGCGGTCATGATCAGAGCTTCACCGACCGGGCCGGCGACGGCGTCGATCGAAGCCTGACCGGCAGCGCCGATCTTGATCAGAGCGCGGTAGATACCGATAACCGTACCGAACAGACCGATGAACGGCGAGGTCGAACCAACGGTCGCGAGGAAGGCCAGGCCGCCGTTCAGCGACGAGTTGATCGCGGCTTCCGAACGAGCCAGCGAGCCGTGCAGCCAGTCATGCGCTTCGACCGGATCCTTCAGCTTGCTATGCTCTTCCTGAGCCTTGATGCCGTCGTCGACGATCTGCTTGTAGGCCGAGTTCTTGTCGAGCTTGGCCGAAGCTTCCTTCAGCGACGCGGCGCGCCAGAAGGTCGCACGGATCTTCTTGCCCTGGTTGATCACCTTCTGCTGTTCGATCAGCTTGGTGAAAAGAATGTAGAAAGTGCCGACCGACATACCGCAAAGGATGATGAAGACGGTCCAGGCGATGGTGCCGCCCTGCTCCAGGGCTTCCATCAGACCATAGGGGTTTTCCGGCTTCGGAGCCGCAGCTGCGAGATACATCAACATGTTCAAGACTTCCCTCTCAATGAGATCAAGCTAGGGACAGGCGGCGCCGGGCGCGCGCCTTCCCGATAGGATTATTCCGGCAGACGCCAGGTGATACGCCCGTTGTAGGTGTCAGGCATATCCTGACCATCGGAACCCTTGGCCGGCTTGAACCGCGCACGACGCGGGAGCAGGCGGCAGGTCGCCTCGTCGAGGTCGGCATGGCCGGTCGACTGGGTGATGGTGCAGTTGGTGACACGTCCATCAGCGCCGATTTCCAGACGGAAACCAGCCGTACCCGAACGTTCTTCGCGCTGCGCGCGGCTCGGGTAGTCGGCGTCGCTGAGCCAGCTGCCAGGTGCGCCACGCGGCGTAGCGCGTGTTGCAGCCTGAGCCGGCGGCGGCGGAGCCGGCGGCGGCGGCGGCGGTGCGGCGACCGGAACCGGGTTGAACACCGGCGGCGGCGTCCGAACCGTCTGGATCGGCGGCGCGGGAGCCGGGGTCTGAACGATCGGCGGCGGAGCGACGACCGGCGGCGGCTCGACCGGCTGGTCTGGCGGCGGCGGCGGCGGCTCCTCGTCCGGTGGCGGCGGTTCCTCCTTGACGTCGATCACGTTCAGCTGTTCCGCCGCCTTTTTGACATATTTCATGCCAAGACCGGTGACGAAGGCATAGCCGAGAACAGCGTGAATCAGGGCGACGATGACGATCGATATCGTGCGACTCGATCCTTGCGAGTGGTCAGCATAGGCCATTCGGCAACGACACTCCTTAACTCATCTTACCAGTGGTTTATACAAATCAGCCAAAAACGACCCAAGCTGCCCGGGAGCTATCCCGGCCACCTTTGGCCCCTGTCCGTCCAATTGCTACCGAGCGAACTCCTATCGCGGCGCATCGTGGCACGCAAACGCTTTATCGATATCCTCATTTGCGGTTACCATTTCATATCAGAATGACTTGCCTGTGACATCCTTGCCACGGGCCAAAACCATAGGACGAAGTTGAGCATGAAATCCTCCACCCTGCTGCGCACCCTTGGCACCGCCTGCCTCATTTCCGCCGCATATTCCGCGGTTTTCCCAGCATTTGCACAGGGTGACCAAATGGTAACGCAATCATCGACTGCGCGATCAGGGCAACCCGCAGGCTTGTCCTATGCCGACATTGTGGACCTGGCCGACCACGCGCCGTTGGTGGCCATTGTGCGGATTCGCAACATCATCAAGATCAAGGCCGAGCAGGCTGGAGCGGTCCCGCAGGGCCATCAACGGGTCTATATTGAAGCCGAAGTGAGCGGCCTGATTCGCGGCGAGGGTGGAATCAGCCCGACCGTGACCTATCTTTACGACTCCCCCCTCGACCGGCGCGGCAAGCTGCCCAAGCTCAAGAAGGCCGAGATGATCGTCTTCGCCCGAGGCGGCGGTCGACCCGGAGAAATCCAGCTCGTCGCACCGGATGCGCTGATCCCCGCCTTCCCTTCCGAAATATCACGGGTGAAGCAGATACTTTCGGCGCTCGTCGCACCGGATGCCCCGCCGACAATTCTCGGCCTTGGCGATGCCTTCCATGTGGCAGGCACGATTGCCGGCGAGGGCGAAACGCAGATTTTCCTGCGCACCGAAAATGGCGATCCCGTTTCGCTGTCGATCCTGCGCCGGCCTGGACAGGCGCCGCGCTGGGCCGTCGCGCTCGGCGAGATTGTCGATGAAGCGGCCCGCCCGCCCGAGCCGGGCAGCCTGCTCTGGTATCGTCTGGCCTGCGGTTTGCCGTTCACCTTGTCGCCGCGTTCGACACGCAGCCTGTCGGTCCAGGACGCCGAAGCCGCGCGCGCCGACTATAAGCTGGTGATCGATGCACTCGGTCCGTGCGAGCGCACGCGAACGACGGGCTGATTCGCGCTTTTCCTTTGGACAGGGACGCAGAGGCGGCTATCAGCGCGGCTCTTGAAAAGCCGGAAGGGAAGATAGCCGCCATGACCAATCTGCACCGCCATGCCCCGCTGCGCGTCGCGCTCGTCGGCCTCGGCACGGTGGGCGGCGGCGTCATTAGGCTGCTGGAAAAGAATGGCGACCTGATTGCGCGGCGGGCCGGCTGCCCGATTCAGATCGTCGCCATTTCCGCGCGCGACCGGAACAAGGATCGCGGCGTCGACCTGTCATCCTATGAATGGGTCGATGACATGACGACGCTCGCGACGCGCGACGATGTCGACGTGGTTGTGGAACTGATCGGCGGGTCGGACGGCCCCGCCCTCACGCTCGCCCGCCAGTGCCTGACCGTCGGCAAGCCCTTCGTCACCGCGAACAAGGCGATGCTGGCGCATCATGGCCTCGACCTCGCCCGGCTCGCCGAAAAGGGCGGCATAGCGCTCAAATATGAAGCCGCGGTGGCGGGCGGCATCCCGGTCATCAAGGGGATGCGCGAAGGCGCCGCCGCCAACGAGATCAGCGGGGTCTTCGGCATCCTCAACGGCACCTGCAACTACATCCTGACCACGATGGAGAAGGAAGGCCGGGGCTTCGACGAGGTTCTGAAGGAAGCGCAGGAACTGGGCTATGCCGAGGCAGATCCCAGTTTCGACATCGACGGCGTCGATGCTGCGCACAAGTTGACCATTCTCGCCAGCCTGGCCTTCGGCACGGAACTGGATTTCGACACGGTCGCCACCACCGGCATCCGCCATATCATTGCCGCAGACATCGCCGAAGCCGCCGCGCTCGGCTATCGCATCCGCTTGGTCGGGATGGCGCAAAATGGTCCCGATGGCCTGTTCCAGCGCGTCCATCCGATGCTGGTCCCGCTCAACCACCCGCTCGCCCATGTCGACGGGTCGCTGAACGCCGTGGTGGCGGAAGGCAATTTCGTCGGTCGCCTCTTCTTCCAGGGGCGCGGCGCGGGCGATGGCCCGACGGCGTCGGCGGTGGTTGCCGACCTGATCGACGTGGCGCGCGACGAATATGGCGACGCCTTCGCCATGCCGGTCGCCGCGCTCACGCCGCAAAAGACGGCCGACGCCGGCGCGCGGATCGGCCGCACCTATCTGCGTTTCAAGGTGAAGGACCAGCCCGGCGTTCTGGCGGAGATCGCCGCCGCCACGCGCGATGCGGGCGTGTCGATCGAAAGCATGATCCAGCGCGGCGCGCATCATGAAGATGGCGTGCTGGTCGTGATCGTCACCCATGCGAGCGAAGAGCGTGCCGTGCGCGACACGCTGGAGCGGTTGGCCGGATCGGACAGTCTGCTCGATACGCCTATGGTCATGCACATTCTCGACTGAGGCGCCTTTAGTGCTGCCCGGTGCCGTTGAAGCGTTCGGGCAGCGCAGCCGGCGGGGCGAGGTCGGCATCCGGATCGATTATGGCGGTCGCCGCCTTCACCAGCGCACCGACCGCCTGAAAGACGGGAAGGCCGCCCGCGCATCCCGCCCCCTGCCCGCCGACGACGCCACAACTGCCCTGCCTCACCGGCGAAGCCGACGCGCGCGGTGCATCGCCCTTCACGATCCCGCCGTCCGCTGGCTCGCGGGGCAGAGGTAGCCGCTCTTTCGCATTGCGCTCGGCCCGATTGCCACAAACGACAATCGCGCCGCCGCTGCGGTCGCAGGGTTTCACCACCTGCGTTCTGGCGCGATAGACCGCCATCGGATCGTCCGCTTCCGCCGCCCAGGCAGCGCCGGGCAACAGCGGAATGAACATGAGAGGCAGACCCGCGATTTTCATCGGCTGAAGAGGAAATCATCCAATGATGGCGGCATGATGGCGACGCTCGACAAGGGCGGGCGCAGAGCTTATCGCCCTTGGTCAAAGCAAAAGGGAAGAGGAACAAGATGGTGCAGGGAAGTTCGATTCTCGACCGTGTCCTGGTGTTAGAGATGGTCCGCGTCACCGAAGCCGCCGCGATCGCCGCGTCGAAGCTGATCGGCCGCGGCGACGAAAAAGCGGCCGATGCCGCCGCCGTCGAAGCCATGCGGCTTGCCTTCAACGATCTCTACATGGACGGCACCGTCGTCATCGGCGAGGGCGAGCGCGATGAAGCGCCGATGCTCTATATCGGCGAGAAGGTCGGCAACGCGATCGGCACCGGCCCCAGGATCGACATTGCGCTCGATCCACTGGAAGGCACGACGATCACCGCCAAGGCGGGTCCAAATGCGCTTGCCGTCCTGGCCATTTCCGAGGAGGGCGGCCTGCTCAACGCGCCCGACGTCTATATGGAGAAGCTGGCGATCGGCCCCGGCTATCCCGATGGCGTGATCGACCTCAACAGGTCGGTGAAGGAGAATGTCGAGGCGGTCGCGGCCGCGAAAGGGGTCGATCCGCATGAACTCATCGTCTGCGTGCTTGATCGACCGCGGCACGAAAAGCTGATCGCCGAACTGCGCACGATCGGGTGCGGCATCATGCTGATACCCGATGGCGACGTGGCAGGCGTGATTGCCACCAGCGACCCGGAAACCACGATCGACATCTATATGGGATCGGGCGGCGCACCGGAGGGCGTGCTGGCCTGCGCCGCGCTGCGCTGCGTCGGCGGCCAGTTCAAGGGGCGGCTCCTCTTCCGCAACGAGGATGAGAAGGCGCGCGCGCGCAAATGGGGCATCACAGATCTGGACCGGGTCTACGACCTCAAGGAACTAGCCAGAGGCGACTGCATCTTTGCAGCAACGGGCGTGACCGACGGCTCGCTACTCGATGGGGTGAAGCGCCTGCCCGGCGGGAAGCTGACCACCGAGAGCGTGGTGATGCGTGCCAGTACCGGCACGGTCCGCTGGGTCAAGGGCGAGCACCGGACCGATCATCGTCGCGGCAACTGATACGATCGATGGCCCATCGAAAAGGGAGCCGGAAGCGCCCCCTTTTTGATGCCCTATCGACCAGCACGATGGTTGAGGTCGTGGCCCAGCGCCAATATGCCAACACCAATCAAAGTATAGAGGCTTTCCTGCGGACCATGATCCATGGTGAGAGCGCCGACCATCACACCCAACCCTAATGATCCGATCGCGGCGGGCATCATGAAGCCGTGCATGATTGCGCCATGCCCCAGCGCTATCGCGCCCAGCAGGATGGCAAGGCCCAGCCCTACCTCATGGAAGAGCGGACTTTCGAAAATACCGCCAGCCGATGCAAGCAGACCAAGCACCACGGCGGTAACGAAGCAATGCGCCACACAAAGACCCGATAACGCAATCGCGATGCGATCGAGTCGTCCGGTAAACAGGGCATGGCGAAGGCTTTGCGGCATGATCGCTGCTACATAAGCCAGGCAGCTATAAGTTACAACATAACATCCGGAATATTTAAACGCGGATCATCCCCCGGTGCCAGCCTTTCAGGCCGCCAGCCGCAGGCAGTTCCGTCCGCTATGCTTGGCGCGATAGAGCGCCTTGTCCGCCGCCTCCAGCATGGCCGACCGGGTCGCATGGCCGTCCAGTTCGACAAGGCCTCCGCTGAAGGTGATGGCGATGGCTTCGGCGTTGTCGTTGAACTCGATCGGCATTGCCAGCCGCGCGCGCAGTCTCTCGCACGACATGCTCGACCGATGGATATCGCTGTCGACGAACAATATGGCAAATTCCTCCCCGCCCAGTCGACCGATGCTGTCGCCACCGCGCAGGCCGGGGCGCAATCGTTCGACGAAGCCGCTCAGCACCCGGTCGCCGGCGACATGGCCATAGCGATCATTGACCGACTTGAAATGATCGATGTCGATTAACAAAAGACTCGATTGCGCACCGTTCGCCACGCGCAGCATTTCGGCGTCCAGCTTGTCCAGAAAGGCCCGACGGCTATCGGCCCCGGTTAGCGAATCGCGCGCGGCAACCTGTTGCAACGCCCGTTGTCGTGCCTTGTGCCGCGAAATGTCGCGGATCATGCCGACGACTCCGCTGGGCTGACCATGGCCATCCACCACCGCCCGGCTGACCATCTCGCACCAGTCGAGGTCGCTGAGCGACTGGAGCGGACGGAACTCGACCTTATGTGCTGCGCCGGGCTGCGCCAGCGCCTTATGATGCGATGCGATAACCGAAGCCCGGTCGCGCGGATCGACCAGATCGGCGGCGGCCTGCCCCACCAGCAGGTCAGGCGCGCAGCCGATCTGCTCCAAGGCCGAGGGCGAAGCATATCCGATCACTCCCTCCACACTGATGTCGAGCACGACATCGCCGCTATGCTCGGCGATAGCGCGGAAGCGGGATTCGCTTTCCTGCAACATCAGGAACAGCCTCCGCCGGCCGTTGAGTTCGGCGGCGACTGGCATCGACAGCAGGAAACTGAGCGCCAGATAGAATTGCAGCGCCTGTACCCGCTCGCCGATTGGAACCGGGATCATCATAAGCGGCCCCACGCCCGACAGAGTCGCCGTGCCACCGATAATGGCGAGGATGATGATCGAAGCAGCAGCCCCCATATGGCCGCCGCGGAAAGCGATCAGCACCATCGGCAACAGCGGCGCGAACAGCATCGGATAGCTGGCCCAATAGAAGACATGGGCCGTCACCAAGCTGAAGAACCCCAGAAGCACCGACACCTCGATCTTCACCGCGCGAGGTGTGTCGCGCATCCAGCGGCCGAACTCACCTTGCAACAGGATCAGCAGGATCGGGGTGCAGATCAGGCCGCCCAGGGCATGACCAGTGTACCATTGCAGCCAGGACGCTGCGAAGCCGACCGGCGACAGCAAGGCGGCGACCGACGCGGCGGCAAGCCCCGTGATCACATCGGCGACGCCGCACAAGGCAAGGATGAAGACGACCAACGGCCGAACCGATCCGGTCACCGCACGATCGCCTAGATGATGCCGGCAGATGACCGCGACGATCAACGACTCGCAGACATTGATCAATGCCATGGGTATGGCGGCCATGGCCCCCATGCCGAACAGGCCGGTGGCGAGCGCGCTGGCGATGGCGCAAGCGAGGATGGCACGCGGCCAATAGGCGGAGCGTGATGTCAGCAATTCCGCCATGAGAAAGGCGTTCGCGCCCCAGATGAAGGCAAGCCCGCCTTCGAACCGCGAAGCCAGCAGGGCGACCGATGCCGCAACGAAATAGACGCTGCCCGTCAGCAACGGTGCGAACAGGGACTTGGGATGGCGAAGGACAAGCCGCGGCATGATGCCACGGCGATACAATGCCAACCTTAACATTTACTCACAGCGCAGCAGAACCAGCCAAGCCGCGCGACGTCACCACGTCTGCGACCACCTGTTGCCAAGCGGCCAGCCTCCGTTCTCGCACCCCATCCGGCAGGGTGGGCACGAAAGACATGAGCGGCGACTGCTTCGCCGCAGCGGCTGCCAACGTCGGGTAAAAACCCGCACCCACGCTGGCCAGCATCGCTGCGCCCCGCGCCGTCGTCTCGACATCGGCGGGACGCTCCACCGGCAGGCGCAGCATGTCCGCCAGATCCTGCGCGATCCAGTCATTGGCACTCATTCCGCCATCAATCCGCAGGTGGTGCCAGGGCGCTTCGTCAGCGGCGAAGGCGGCGGCCAGGTCATGCACCTGATGCGCCATCGATTCGAGAGCAGCACGCACGATATGCGCCCTACCAGTGCCATGGGTCAGCCCATGGATGCTGCCCGTCACCGCCGGCTGCCAATAGGGTGCGCCCAGCCCCGACAGGGCCGGCAACAGCACAACGCCGCCATTGTCTGACACCGACCGGGCGATGGCATCGGTATCGGCCGCAGCCGCGATCAGGCCCAGCCGGTCGCGCAGCCACTGGATCAGGCTTCCCGCGACGAAGATCGCCCCTTCCAGCGCATAGTGACGAACCCCGTTCACCTGGCATAGCACCGTCGCCAACAGGCGATGCGACGATACGGGCAGGCTGCTCCCGGTAGAAGCGAGGATGAAGGCGCCCGTGCCTAATGTCGCCTTGACCGAACCGGGATCCAAGCAGCCCTGCCCGATGGTCGCGGCCTGCTGGTCGCCGGCAAGTCCCTTGATCGGGATCGCGCCACCTAGAAGATCTGGGATGGTGATCCCAAAGTCGCCGATATTGTCGACAATAGCGGGCAATGCCTGTTGCGGCACATCGAAGAGCGCACACAGTTCCGCGTCCCAGCCCGCCCCGTCCAACGCCATCAACTGGGTTCGACTGGCATTGCTGGCGTCGGTGATATGACGGCCGCCTGTCAGCTTCCACACCAGCCAGCTTTCGACCGTTCCTAACGCCAGCCCATCGCGGGCGGCCGCGATTTCCGGTACATTTTCAATCAGCCAGCGCATCTTGGTGGCGGAGAAATAGGGATCGACCACAAGGCCAGTGCGCGACTGAATCAACGCTTCATGGCCTTCGGCGCGCAGGGCATCGCACCGGTCGGCGGTACGGCGGTCCTGCCAGACGATGGCACGCGACAATGGCTCTCCGGTGCGCCGGTCCCAGGCAACGACCGTCTCGCGCTGGTTGGTGATGCCGATCGCCGCGATTCGATCCGCGCTGCCGGCATGGGCGACCATCTCGCGCGCGCAGGTCAGGGTGCGTTCCCATATCTCTTTCGGATCATGTTCGACCCAGCCGGGCTGTGGATAATATTGCGTCAGTTCCCGCTGCGCCATCGCGCCGCGCACGCCATCGGCGGTGTAGAGAATGGCGCGGGTGGAGGTGGTGCCTTCGTCCAGCACCAGAATCATGCGCTCGCTCATCACCTCTCCTCCAGCCAGGCATCGAGCGCGGCGACCTGTTCCCTGTTCAGGCGTAGGCCCAATTTGGTCCGGCGCCAGATGATGTCCTCGCTCGTCCGCGCCCATTCCCGATGGACCAGATAGGCGACCTCCGCCTCGGTCAAACCAGAGCCGAAATGAACGCCGAGTTGGACAAGTCCACGCGCATCGCCCAGCCAGTCGCGCGCCCGCGTGCCATAGGCACGTCCGATCCGGTCTGCCGTCGCCGTGTCGAGAAAGGGATAGTCGCACGCCAGCCCGGCGATCAGGTCGTTGAGGCCCGTCATCGCGAAATCGCCGCCCGGCAACGGCGCGCCGGCCGTCCAGTCGCCGCCCTGCAATGCCGGAAGATGCGGCTGGAGTAATGCCACTGCCTCGGCCGCGAGATGACGATAGGTGGTGATCTTGCCGCCCAATATATGGAGCAAGGGCGCGTGCCCCTCCCCACCTGCCTCCAGTTCCAGCCGATAGCCGCGCGTCGCCGCCTCCGGCCGGGCCGATCCGTCATCGATCAGGGGGCGGACGCCGGCATAGGACCAGACCACATCCGCTGGCTTGATGACGCGGGCGAAATAGCGGTTCGCCGACTCGCAGAGATAGGCCACCTCTTCCTCGCTCGCAGAGACATGATCCAGCCCGCCCGCATGATCCCGGTCGGTGGTGCCTATCAGGGTGAAATCGCGCTCATAGGGAATGGCAAAGAAAATGCGGCCGTCGGGCAGCTGAAAGAAATAGGCGAAGCTGTGATCGAAGACGCGCGGCACGACGATATGCGATCCCCGCACCAGCCGCATCTGCCTATCGCTCCGTCCATGGGCGAGACGCATGAGGTCCAGCGCCGCAGGACCGGCCGCATTGACCAGCGCACGGGCGCGGAATTGCCTTGAACCGCCATCGGCCGTCCGCGTTTCGATCGCCCAATGATCGTCTGTCCGCGCGAGGCCCGTCACCGCCGTGCGCGTATGCAGTTCTGCCCCCCGGTCCGCGGCATCCCGCGCATTGAGGATCACGAGCCGCGCATCGTCGACCCAACCATCGGAATAGCAATAGGCAGGTCCGAAACCGCGCTGGAGCGGCACGCCGGCCGCATGATGACACAAATCGATCGCCTCGGTCGCCGGCAATGCGCGCCGTCCGCCGATATGATCATAGATGAACAGGCCAAGGCGCAGCATCCAGCGCGGCCGCAGCCCCCTTGTCCAGGGCAGTACGAAGCGCATCGGATGGATGATATGCGGCGCGATCCGCCAGAGCCGCTCCCGCTCCGACAGCGCCTCGCACACTAGCGCAAACTCGCCATGTTCCAGATAGCGCAGGCCGCCATGGATAAGCTTGGTCGAGGCGGACGATGTTCCCTGCGCCAGGTCGCCGCGCTCCAGCAGCAACACTTTGGCGCCGCGCCCGACGGCATCGCGGGCAATGCCGCAGCCATTCACGCCGCCGCCGATGACGGCCAGATCATGGATGGCGGCTTGATTTTCCTCGCTCACCTGCAAAGCTGTAAGCCGCCACGCAAGTCATGGAAAGCATCAACGAAATGCCGGCGGAGAGAAACCTCTCCGCAGGCTCCCTCACCTGTCCGGAGGTGACGAAGAGGTCACGCCAGACCGTCGACCACCAGCCCGCTATTGCTGCTGTCGGCGCTGCTCGCCGCGCCGCCATAGAGCGACTGCGACATGCTCGACCGCAGATTTTCCAGGAAGGCGATGATCGAATCCAGTTGCTCGGTCGCGCTGGTCGCGTCGGTGCTGTTGGTCGAACTGCTGTCGTCATCCTCGGACAACGCCGAGGGCGGCGGTCCCGGCGGCGGGCCGCGCATCAAGCCGGTACCGCCGATGCCACCCATGCTTTCGACGCTCATGCCGCCGCCGTCGCTACCATCGGCCGTTTGCACCGATCCGCCTGGCCCCTGAGCGAAGAAGCTCTGCAATGTCGCCGCCTGATCCTCCGTCAGCGTGCCGGCCGACACCTGATCATCGATCAGGGAATCGATCCGGTCCTTCATCTCGGACGGATCGAGCCGAGAACTGCCGTCGCCGGCCGATATGGTCAGTGCGCTGCCGATCGAGTCCAGTGCAGTTTCAAGGGTGTCGCCGTCCACTTCGGATAGCGAACCCGCCTCCACGGCGGCGTCGATCTTGCGATCCATGGACACGCGCGGCGAAGGTGGCATCGCCATGGTATAATTGGATATGTTCGTCATGCTTGAAGTCCCCACTTCATGTTAGCGGGGACACCATGCGCAAAATTTCTGAAAAAACCTTATATTTCAATGATGTAATTTGCTGAAATATAAAGGCTACAATGTTGTCGGGGCAGCCGCCGTCAGGCCTTTTCCAGCGTGCATTGCAATGGATGCTGGTTCTGCCGGGCGAAATCCATCACCTGGTTCACCTTCGTCTCGGCCACTTCATAACTGAAGATGCCGCAGACACCGACGCCGCGTTGATGGACGTGAAGCATCACGCGGGTCGCTTCTTCCATATCCATCCGGAAGAAACTTTGCAGGACATGCACGACGAATTCCATCGGCGTATAGTCATCGTTGAGCATCAACACCTTGTAGAGCGACGGCTTCTTGGTGCGCGCGCGCGTGCGGGTGGCGACGCCGACATTCGGGCCGCCCGGGCCTTCGCCCTGATCGTCCTGATCCCGGCCCGCCATCTTCACGGACCACGCCGATGCGGTGGTGACACTGTTCATGATGCAAAGGAATATGGCGATTCGGTCGGCCATGGCAAGGGGGCCACATGGTCGTTCGCCGTGTCCGGCATCCCGATCATGACAGAAAGGGCGCCACTTTCCGCAGAAAGGGGCGCCCTTCTTGCTATGATCCGGACCGGATCGCGGCGCGTCAGGCGGCCAGCGTCTTCACCTTGTCGGTGACCAGGGTGACGCGGGCGGTCAGCGGCTGGGCGACGTCGCCGGCCAGCTTCATCAGCGCTTCGCTGTTCTTGGCGGCTTCCTTGGTGAACTCGTCGAAGCTGGTCGAGAACAGCTGGCTCTGGAGCTGGAAGAATTCGGTCGGGGTCTTCGCCGACGAGAAGCTCTTGAACGAAGCGGTGGCCTTCTCGAAGCTCTTGCGGCTGTAGTCGACGGCTTCCTGGCCCAGCGTCTCGATGCCCTTGGCAGCGATCTTGCCCGACTCAACCAGAGCTTCGACATTGCCCTTGGCGATGTCGCTCAGTTCCTCGATGGCCTTGGTCGACTTTTCGACATGGGCCTTGGTCTTCTCGTTGAAGTCCGAATAGGCGGTTTCGAACTTGGCCTTGGTTTCTTCGGCGAATTTCTTACCGGTTTCGATGACGTCGTTCATAATCTTCGTTCCTTCTGTGGCGGGCAGCGGCTGGGTCGCAGTGGGCTTGGCCTTGGGCAGGCTCTCTATGATTTTCGGTTCGGCCTTGACCGGCTCGATGATCGGTTCGGGAGCGACCGGTTCGGCCATGGGCTTTTCCGCCACCGGTTCCGGCTCGGGCGCCGCATCGACCGCTGTCGTCGCAGCGACGATGGCGACCGGGTCAGCGGGCTTGGCCTTGCTCTGGGGATTGGCGTCGATCGGCTTCACCTTTGCGGCTTGCGGATTGGTATCGATCGGCTTGACGCTGGATGCCGCCGCCTTCTTCGGCGCAGGCTTGGGCGCGGGCGTCTTTTTCACAGGTTCGCCTCCGATCGCCGCTTCGGCCGCTTTCAGCGCCTCGCTCGCCGACAATGTCGTCGATGCGGCTTTGGCGCGCGGTGTGCTCCTCGAGGTCTTCGGGGTTTCGGCCATGACCATCCTCCGTTTGTTGCACTGCACAATATGCTTTTCCGGAGGCTCGCGCAAGAGTTATTGTGCAGTGCAACAAATTTGCCACGAGCAGCCTGTCGCAAAGAAATCGCGGTTCGTCTCAACGAGAAAAAACCAGCGGTTTTATCGGGTCTTCACGTAGCGGCCTGGCGCATCCTCGATCGTCTTGAGCTTACCCTTACCCGGCGTGCGCGCGCCCTTGACCGGCACTATTCGCGAATCGAGTCGTTCGAGCCAGGCGCGCCAGTCGGGCCACCAGCTGCCCTTTGTTTCCTTCGCGGCTGCAAGGAAATCGTCCAGCGTAGGATGCACGTCGTCGCAGGCCCAATATTGATATTTCACCGCCGCGGGCGGGTTGACCACGCCGGCGATATGGCCAGAGCCGGCGAGCAGGAAGCGGGTCGGACCGGAGAGATTTTCGGTCAGCTTCCAGACGCTTTCCAGCGGGGCGATATGGTCTTCCCGGCCGGCCTGGACATAGGCGGGGGTCTGGATCTTCGTCAGGTCGATCGGCACTCCGTCGACGCTGATCGCGCCCGGCACCACCAGCAGATTGTCGCGATAGAGCTGGGTCAGATAGTCGCGGTGCCAGCGCGCGGGCAAGTTGGTAGTGTCGCCATTCCAGTAGAGCAGGTCGAAGGGCGGGTAATCCATGCCGAGCAGGTAATTATTGACGACATAGTTCCAGATCAGGTCGCGCCCGCGCAGCAGGTTGAAGGTCGCGGCCATGTAACGCCCGTCGAGGAATCCCTTCGACGACAGCTGATCCACCATCTTCATCTGGTCGTCGTCGACGAACAGGGTGAGGTCGCCGGCCTGGCTGAAATCCACCTGCGCGGTGAAGAAGGTCGCGCTCGCCACCTTGTCCGCTTCCCCCCGCGCAGCGAGCAGCGCCAGCGTCGCCGCCAGCGTGGTGCCAGCCACGCAATAGCCGATCGTGTGGACGCTCTTCACCTTCAGCAGGTCGCGCACCGTGTCGATCGCGTCGATCTGCCCCTTCAGGATATAGTCGTCCCAGACCATGTCCTTCATCGATGCGTCGGCCGACTTCCACGACACCAGAAAAACGCTGATCCCCTGATCCACCGCCCATTTGACGAAGCTCTTTTCGGGCGAGAGATCGAGAATGTAGAAACGGTTGATCCAGGGCGGGAAGATGATGAGGGGCGTTTCCAGCACCGTTTCCGTCGACGGCGCATAATGGATCAGCTGGTAGAGCGGCGTTTCATGGATCACCTTGCCCGGCGTCGCGGCGATGTTGCGCCCCAGTTCGAACTGGGTGCCGTCGGTATGGGTAAGCTGGCCCTTCTCCATATCGGCCAGCATATGCTTCAGGCCCTTGACCAGATTCTCGCCGCCGCTCTCGATCGTCTTCGCCACCACCTGCGGATTGGTGAAAGGAAAGTTGCTGGGGGAGATCGCATCGAGCAGGCCGGTGGTCGCGAACCGCAACTTGGCCTTCTGCTTGGGGTCCACGCCGTCGACCGCGTCGGCGAGCTTGAGCAGATAGTCGGAGAGCAGCAGATAGCTCTGCCGGATCAGGTCGTAGAAGGGATGCTCGGTCCATGCTGGATCGGAAAAACGCCGGTCCTTGCGCGCGGCAGGGCTGGTCGCCGGAACGTCGCCCGGCCGGTCGCGCAGCAGGCCGCCCGAATCGAGGAACCGCTGCCACAGCGCCATGCCTTCATCGGCAAAGCCGGTCTGGATGCGAGCGACGATTTCCGGATCGAAGGGTAGTGTCTGGCCAATGGTGCCCGCTGCCTGCTCCAGCATCAATTGCTGGGCGCGGCCGATCACCTGCGTCCATTGCTGCATCTCTTGCAGGGTGGGGAGATGTGGCTCCAGGACATCGCTTCTGTGCATGGCCACCTTCCTCCTCCTGGCATCATCGGTGCGCGCGGCTTTCACTGGCGCGTCGTCCCTCGGCCGGTTATAGCCAGATTGTGACACGCACATGGCGCGTCGCGCACTATTCCCTACCGCGAGCTTTCAGGAAAGCCCCAATAATGTCCGAAGAATTTTACCGCATGAAGCGTCTGCCGCCCTATGTCATCGCCGAAGTGAACGCGATGCGGGCCGCCGCGCGGGCCGCGGGAGAGGACATTATCGACCTTGGCATGGGCAATCCCGACCTGCCGCCGCCCGACCATGTCATCGCGAAACTGATCGAGGTGGCGCAGAAGCCGAGCGCCCATGGCTATTCCCAGTCGCGCGGCATCCCCGGCCTTCGCAAGGCGCAGGCCAATTATTACGGTCGCCGTTTCGGCGTGGACATCGACCCCGAAACCGAAGTGGTCGTGACCATGGGGTCGAAGGAAGGTCTCGCCAGCCTCGCCACCGCGATCACCGAGCCGGGCGACGTGGTGCTGGCGCCCAATCCCAGCTATCCGATCCATACGTTCGGCTTCATCATCGCGGGCGCGACGATCCGATCGGTGCCGACGACGCCGGACGAGAATTATTTCCGTTCGCTCGACCGGGCCATGGCCTTCACCGTGCCGCGTCCGTCGATCCTGGTGGTCAACTATCCGTCCAACCCGACCGCCGAGACGGTCGACCTCGCCTTCTACGAGCGCCTCGTCGCCTGGGCGAAGGAGAACAAGGTCTGGATCCTGTCGGACCTTGCCTATTCGGAGCTGTATTTCGACGGCAACCCGACGCCCTCGATCCTACAGGTTCCGGGTGCCAAGGATGTCGCGATCGAGTTCACCTCGCTCAGCAAGACCTACTCCATGGCCGGCTGGCGCATGGGCTTCGCGGTCGGCAACAAGAAGCTGATCGCGGCGATGACGCGGGTGAAATCCTATCTCGACTATGGCGCCTTCACGCCGATCCAGGCGGCCGCCTGCGCCGCGCTCAACGGCCCGCAGGACATCGTCGAGAAGAACCGACAGCTTTACCACAAGCGCCGCGACGTGCTGGTGGAAAGCTTCGGCCGGGCGGGCTGGGACATCCCGCCGGCGCGCGCGTCGATGTTCTGCTGGGCGCCGCTGCCGCCTGCGCTCAAGGACATGGGGAGCCTTGAATTCTCCAAGCAGTTGCTGACCCATGCCAAGGTCGCGGTCGCGCCGGGCGTGGGCTATGGCGAGGATGGCGAGGGCTTCGTCCGCATCGCCATGGTCGAGAATGAGCAGCGGCTGCGGCAGGCCGCCCGCAACATCAAGCAGTATCTGAAATCCATGGGGGTCAACACACCAGCCAAGGGCGCGGCCTGAACTATCGGCCAGACCGGACGGGTGGACGCTGCGGCTGCATCGCGGCGCTGCCCGTCATGTTGGTGTTGATGGTGCTGCTAATCGGGTCCACCTACGGCGATTGTTTCGATGATCCTCCATGTATCGCCGGAAAACAGCAGGCAGTGCATCTGTTGTGGATCACACCCCTCGCTGGCATCGCCACTTTCTTCCTGATGCGCTGGTTGATAGGGAAGAGGAAATGACGATGATCCCCGCCCTCCCCCAGGTCAGCCAGGTCGCGCAGACGATCCAGCTGGCGCTGGCCCCGGTCTTCCTGCTTGCGGGCATCGGCGCGTTCCTGAACGTATGCGTTCATCGCCTCGCCCGGGTCATCGACCGCGCCCGCGCAGTGGAGGAATGGATCCTGACCTCGCGCGGCAAGGAACATGACCGTATGGTGAGCGAGATCCGCGTGCTCGACAGGCGGATGAGCGTCGTCAACGGCGCGATCTTCCTGTCGGTCGCATCGGCCTGCGCCGTCTGTCTGGTCGTCATCCTGCTGTTCGCCGGCAATCTGTTCAACGCTCATCTTGGCACGCCGATCGCTATCCTCTTCAGCCTGGCGATGCTGTTGCAGGCGGCGGCCTTCGCCACCTTCATCCAGGAAATCCGGCTCGCGTCGCGGACCATCCATATCCGCAACGAGGTGCTGTATCACAAGGTCGAGGAAGACGAGGCGGCGGCATGACCCGCTTCACCGTCAACGACCGGCCGGTCCAGTATCGCATGGACCCGGAAACGCCGCTGCTCTGGGCGCTGCGCGACGCGTCGAACCTGACCGGCACCAAATATGGCTGCGGCACGGGCGACTGCGGCGCCTGCACGGTCGATATCGACGGGGAAGCAGTGCGGTCCTGCCAGGTGACGATCGGCAAGACCGAGGGGCGGTTCGTCACCACGATCGAGGCGCTGTCGCCCGATCGTGGTCATCCGCTGCAACAGGCCTTCGCGGCGGACAATGTCTCCCAATGCGGTTACTGCATCCCCGGCATGATCATGGCGGCGTCGGTGCTGCTACGCCGGACCAGCGATCCCAGCGACGAGGAAATCGACGCGGCGATCACCAATATCTGCCGCTGCGGCATCTATCCCCGGCTGCGCGGCGCGATCCAGCGGGCAGGCCGGATCATGCGCGGCGAGGAACAGGTCGGAGAAGAACAGGTCATTGGCGCGCCGCCACCGGGCATCACCCCCGAAGCGGCGGCGAAGACCGTGCCGGCGCTGGGCCGGCCCACTGCTCAGAAGGATAAACGCGCCGATTGACGCGCCCACCTTCCTGATTTTGTGGTCGCATCTTGCGAGCCGTGGGCTGTTGCAGCCGACTTCAAAATGCTCAGCCGAACCGATAGCCCGACACGGTCCAGCCCATCACGCTGCTGCGATGGGTGCAGGTCGCTTCGTCATCGCCGCCCGCGCCGAGGGCCACCATCAGCGGCAGCAGATGCTCCTCGCGCGGGTGGGAGAAATGCGCGTGCGGCAGCGCGTCCCAGGCGGCGACACGGGTGGCGCGGCTCTGCGCGTCCGGATCGGTAACGGCGGCAGTCAGCGCATAGTCCCAGGCGGTCGAGGGTGCGATCGCCTGCGGGCCGCGCACGCGCAGATTGTGGAAGCTCATGCCCGATCCAACGATCAGCACGCCTTCATCGCGCAGCGGGGCGAGCGCCCGGCCCGCCGCGATATGGGCGGCGGGATCGAGGTCGCGGCGCAGCGAAAGCTGGGCAAGCGGAATATCGGCATCGGGCAGCGCAACCTTCATCGGAATGAAGACGCCATGGTCCCAGCCGCGCGCCGTTTCCTCGCCAGCGGCCAAGCCGGCTTCGCGCAGCAGGCCGGCGGCGCGGCGGGCCAGATCGGGCGCACCGGGCGCATCCCAGCGCAGGTCATAGGTATGCGGCGGGAAGCCGTAATAGTCGAACAGCAGCGACGGCCGCTCGCCCGTGTGGACGGTGAAGTCGACCTCTTCCCAATGGCCGGAGACGAGCAGGATCGCCTTGGGGCGTTCGGGCAGGTCGTCGATCAGGCGCGCCAGATGATCCTGCATCGGATGCCAGACGGGATCGCTGTGCGGCCGGTCAGGATCGGACGGGTCCATGAAGAAACAAGGCCCGCCGCCATGGGGGATGAAGAAGGTCGGTTGTGTCATGATCGTCTCGATGTAGGAAATCGCGGGCTTAACTTCGCATGTTTCCCGCAGATTCTGATATTTTGTTGCGTGGTTCCGGTCCTATCGGAAAGCGCCACCAGCCGGGCCGGAGCAGGCGAGACGCGTCATGGCAGGCGATCCTACCATGGGCATCCCGAATAGGACAGGAAGAGGGGAATGTTGCATGGCGGCTACATCGGGATGCAGCCGCCTTACAGCAATCGGACAAGTGGAAACTGTCCGTTTCGCCGTCCGGATTTAGCCCACCCGGTCGATCACCGGCGCCAGCGCCTGCGCCAGCGTCGCGCCCGAATAGGGCTTCTTGACCAAGGTGACCCCCTCATAGCGGGCGGGCAGTTCCAGCCCGTCGCCATAGCCGGTGGCGAAGAGGAAGGGGATGCCGCGTTCCGCCAGCAAGTCCGCGACCGGCAGGCTGGTTTCATTGCCAAGGTTGAAGTCGAGCACGGCAAGGTCGACCGGCTGGATCGCGATCGCTTCCCGTGCGCGGCCGACGCTGGCCGCCGTCATCACTTCAGCGCCGAGGTCGCGCAAAGCATCCTCGCCATCCATGGCGATGATCATATTATCCTCGACCAGCAGGACATGGCGCCCCTTGAGTAGGCTGGGCGTGACCGGCGCGGCGGGTTTGGCCCGTTCGCGCCCGCTACTGTCGGGCAAGACCGACACGACATGGCGCGAGGGGATGCAGAAATTCGCTTCTATGCCAGCGAGCCGATAGTTGATCTCGGCATGGCCGCCCAGATCATAGGGGATGGAGCGTTCGATCACGGTCGAGCCAAAGCCCCGGCGCGTCGGCGCGACCACCGGTGGACCGCCCATCTCCGTCCAGTCGAGCAGCAGGCTGCCATCCTCGTCCACCCGCCAGTCGATCGCCACCGATCCATTGTCCGACAGCGCGCCATATTTGGCGGCGTTGGTCAGCATTTCATGGATCACCAGCGCAAGAACGGTAAAGCAGCCGGGTGTGAGCAGTACATTGGGACCGGTCAGGCGCACCCGGTCGCTGCGTTCGCCCAGATAGGCGCCCGCCTCCACCTCGATCAGGTCGTAGAGCCGCGCGGGACTCCAGCGGTCGGCGGTGATCTGGTCATGGGCGCGGGCAAGCGCGTGGACGCGGCTTTCGAGCGTGCCGATAAATTCCTCGACCGAGCGCGCGCTGTCGCGGGTCTGCGACAACAGGCCGCGGATCAGCGAGAGGATGTTGCGCACGCGGTGGTTGAGTTCCGCGATAAGCAGTTCCTGTTTCTCATGCGCCCGCTGCCGTTCCGCATCGGCGGAATCGGAGAGGCGCAGGATCACCTCCAGCAGCGCGGTGCGCAGCGCTTCGGCGACGCGCAGTTCGGCAGGGGTGAAGGGCAAGGCCAAACCCTGCACCAGTTCCGACCATTGTTCGAAACTCTTGCGCGGGGTCAGGCGCGGACCGTTCGGCCCATATTCGATGTCCTTGTCCTGCTTGCCCGCCCAGCGCACCGACCGCAGCTGTTCAGCGCGGAACAGCACGACATAGTCGCGCGGGCGGCGTGACAGCGGGATGGCAAGGATGCCCGACGCGCGATCGGCATAGACGGCCGCTTCGGGCAGGACGCGTGTCAGGCTGTCGGTCGTATAGATCTGGCTGGCGGCGACGCGGTTCAGCATCGATACGATCGCGGCGAAGGCCGGCTCGTCGGGGGTCAGGCCCGAAAAGGTCATCTGCCCGTCGATATAGACGCCGACGCCATCGGCCGGGATGGTGTCGAAGATGATGTCGCCCAGCCAGCGCGCGTTGGACAGCAGGTCATGGTCCTGCGCGACCGCCGACAGCAACCGGTCGGCCACCTGACGCGCCTTCCCTTCATAGCTGGCGGTCTCGGCGCGCTCGCGGCTTTCGAGCATCATCGAGAAGATCTGGCCGAACAGTTCGGCGGCGCTGCGCTGAGCGAAGGTCGGCAGGCGCGGGCTGTAATGATGGCAGGCGAACAGGCCCCAGAGCTTGCCCTCGACGATGATCGATATGGAGAGCGAGGCGCCCACGCCCATATTGCCCAGATATTCGATATGGATCGGCGAGACCGCGCGGGTCAGGCAGAGCGACATGTCGAGCGCTGCGCCGGTGGGGTCAAGCGCCGGCACGACCGGCACCGGCTGCGCCTGCACATCGGCGATGATGCGGAAGATGTTGCGAAGATAGAGCGCGCGCGCCTGCGCCGGGATATCGGACGCAGGATAATGGAGGCCAAGGAAACTGTCGACGCCAGGCTTCAGCGCTTCGGCGACCACTTCGCCATCGCCGGCGTCAGCGAAGCGATAGACCATCACCCGGTCGAAGCCGGTGAGCGCCCGCACCTGCCGCGCGCCGTCGCGCAGGAAGGCGGTCATCCCATCGGCCTGCGTGAGGCGGGCGACCATGGAACGGACGGTGCTGCTCGCCTCCATCTCGTCATGGCTGGCCGGCTCGGCCTCGATAACCACGAGCGGGCCGGAGAAATGGACGGCGACGTCGAAGGCGGCACCGCCCTCCATCAGGGGAAGGGAAAAGACGCGTTCGACCGAATCCGGACCGCGCAGCAGGGTGATGCGGTTGCGCAGGGCATGGATCGCCTCAGCCGCGAAAACCTCGCTCAATGGCTGGCCGAGCATATCCTGCGGCGTCACGCCGATGAAGTCAGCGCTGTTCGCCGACACCCGCGAAACCAGCCAGTCGGCGGTCAGCGCGACGAGGAAGCCGAAGGGCTGGACCTTGCCCAGCACATGGATCGGCTCGCGATCGCAGTTACTGAGGTCGACCGCGAAATCGGTCGCGTCGCCGCCATCAGCCATGAGCAGCCGCCCGCGCTTCCTCGCCGGCGGCCGTAAACAGGGCGAAGGCGGCCAGAGCGCCCTGCACGGCGTCCTCCAGCCAGCCTTCGCCGCCTTCCACCGCAGCGCCATCGAGCGCGCGCTGGAAGGATAGCCATTCGCCCTTGCCATGAACGGCGGAGAGATAGGCTTTGGGCAGGCCTTCCTTCACCTGCCGCGACAGCATCGCGCCGCCCAGACGCGAACCTTCGAGCGCGTAGAGCAACCCCCAGCGATAGCCGTCGGCATCGTTGGCCGGCGCTGGCAGCGGAGCGGGCATGGCGGCGTCGAGGTTTTGCAGATCCTTCGCCAGCAGCGGCAAGCGCGGCGCGTCGGGCCGTGCAACCGGCTCGATAGCGCCGACCGCACGGCCGTGGGCAGTCAGGAACGCGCGATAGCTTTGAGGCGAATCGAGCGAAAAATCGGCGAACAGCGCATCTACCCGACGATGGCTTTCCATCGTCGCATCGCGCAGGGCCTGACGGACGCGGCCGGCATCGGGGGATTTCGTCACTCGTCAGTCCTAAAGGGAGTCATGGGACACTGCACTGATCTGGATCAGCTTTTCCACGGAACAGCGGGATTTTCGCTCTGACCGGCGCGGATATCGACCATGGGTAGAATATGCCCCAATGTCCATATTCGGTCCCAGGATTCTTTCTGAACGCTGACGGACGAGTTCAGACTTGTGACACCGCGGTTGCGCTAGACCACCATCATCAGGGGACGGTGTGTCCGCTCCCCGCTTGAGGACGATGGACGATGTTCAGGAAGTTGATGCTGGCAGGCCTGATGGGAGCGACGCTGTTGAGCGGCGTGGCACCGGCCTATGCCCAGGCAGGGCAGGCGCGTGGCGAGCAACGGGGCGATAGTGGCGGGCGCGGTGGGCGCGGTGAACGGATGGGTGAGCGGATGGCGCGGCCCGAAGGCAATGTCGCCGTGTCGCGCGGCAACCGCATGATCCAGCCGCGCGGCGACGGCGGTGGTCAGGGCTGGCAGCAGCGGGGCGATGGCAGCGCACAGCGATGGCAGCAGCAGCGCCGCGACGGCGGCGCTCCGCAGCGCGCTGCGGAGCGCCCCGCCGGCCAGATGGCCCCGCCGCGCCCCGATGCGCGCTGGCGCGGCGATCCGAACCTGCCCGCCAACCGCGCGGTGGAGCAACAGGTGCGCGAACGCCGCGAGCAGCAGCAGCAGCAGCAGCAGAATTGGCGCAACGATCGTCGGGATGACCGGCCGGAACGGCGCAACGACCGGCGCGACGATCGTCAGGACTGGCGGAATGATCGCCGGGACGACCGGCGCGACTGGCGCAACGACCGGCGCGACGATGACCGGCGCTGGTCCGACAATCGGGGCGGCAACTGGAGCGGCACCAACTGGAACAACGGCCGCCGCTTCGACGATCGCACCCGCTGGAGCAACCAGCGGCGCTGGGACAGCGGCTGGCGCAACGATCGCCGCTATGACTGGAACAGCTATCGCAGCCGCTATGGCGACCGCTACCGGGTCGGCCGCTATTATGCCCCGCGCGGCTGGGATTATGGCTATCGGCGCTTTTCGGTCGGGATTTATCTGAACAGCCTGCTCTATTCGAACAGCTACTGGATGGACGATCCCTATAGCTACCGCCTGCCGCCCGCCTACGGCACGCTGCGCTGGATCCGCTACTATGACGACGCACTGCTGGTCGATATCCGCGACGGCTATGTCGTCGACGTGATCAACGATTTCTTCTGGTAGGTGAGCGTGCGCGTGAGCGCACCCAACAAGCTTCCGCTTCCTGAACTGGCCTTCAGGAGTGACTGACCCCGGCGTGGCGACGCGCCGGGGTCTTTTCTTGTGAGGCGCTGCTGTGGCAAAGGACGCGCATGACCGACATGATCGACGACGGCGGGATCGCATCGACCGCCCGCGCGCAATTTGGCGACAGCGTTCGCGCGCGCCTCGACCGCAACCCGATGGTGAGCCGGATCGATGCGCCGAACCTGGAGATATACGGCCGCCAGAATTTCCTGAGCGCGGAAGAATGCGCGGGCCTGCGCGAATTGATCGACGCCAGCGCCAAGCCCTCCTCGCTCTTTTCCGGCAGCGCGAATGCCGAATATCGCACCAGCCACAGCGGCAACCTCAGCCCCTGGAATCCGCTGGTCGAAACCATCACCGCCCGTATCTGCGCGCTCACCGGCCTTCCCGCCAGCCATGGCGAAACGTTGCAGGGGCAGCGTTATACCGAGGGTCAGGAATATAGGGTCCATTGCGACTATTTCCCGGTGACCGCCGATTATTGGCAGCAGATGCGCACGACCGGCGGCCAGCGGACCTGGACGGCGATGATCTATCTGTCGCCGGTCGAGGCGGGTGGCGAGACGCATTTTCCGCAATGCGAATTCATGGTGCCGCCGGTCGAGGGGATGATCCTGATCTGGAACAATATGAACCGCGACGGCGCACCCAATCGCTTCAGCCTGCACGCCGCAAAACCGGTAGAGCGCGGGACCAAATATGTCGTCACGAAATGGTTTCGCGAGCGGCCGTGGGGATGATCTTTCCAAAATGTGCTTTCGCGCATTCCGTCTCCCCTCGATACAATTTGCGACATAAATGACTGGAATCTGACTGGATCATTCCCGCACCGTTCAGGCGGCAGGCTGCATATCTCCCTGTGTTGGCGCAGGAGCCCGGCCTTGCAGACAGGGCACCGCCGCCAAATCGAACGGGAGACAGTTTATGCGTAAGTTCATCATCCTGGGCCTGCTGGCCGCCACCGTCGTTCCGAGCGTCGCTTCGGCGCAGTCCTATGGCGAAGCGCGCCGCAGCGAGCAGCGTGTGCGCGAGGAGCAGCGCGACCTGCGCCAGGCGCAGCGCTATGGCGACCGCCGCGACGTTCGTGACGCGCGCCACGACGTGCGCGACGCCCGTCAGGAGGCGCGCGAGGACTGGCAGGATTATCGTCGCTCGCACCGCGACGTCTATCGCGGCGGGAACTGGCGTGCGCCCTTCCGCTATACCGCCTGGAACCGTGGCGCCCAGCTGCGCCCGACCTATTACAGTTCGCGCTATTATATCGCCGATCCCTATCGCTATCGCCTTCCCCGTCCGGGTGCGAACCTGCAATGGGTGCGCCACTATAACGATGTGCTGCTGGTCAATGTCCGCACCGGCCGCGTGATGGACGTGCATCGCGGCTTCTTCTGGTAAGCCACACCGTCACGAAAAAGGAAAAGGCCCCGATCGGGGCCTTTTCTTGTGCTTGCCGCCCCTTGGCCGCGTCGCCCGTTTCCAGGCGCACGCGGCCGATGATACGCCCTGCGGCGCAGCACCAGTCCGAAAGGGGGGTGGACCGTTTGCGCAAACGCAAAACCGACGCGAATGTTCCCTTTCCGAACCGGTTTTTGCAATAAATCAGGCGGCCAGCGCTTCGGCGATCAGCTTGCGGCTGTTCTCGACGCCGTAGAGAGCGATGAAGCTGCCCATGCGCGGTCCCTGATCGGCGCCCAGCAAGGTCTGGTAGAGCGCCTTGAACCAGTCGCGCAACTCGGCGAAGCCGAACGCCTCCTCCTTGCCGATGGCATAGACGATATTCTGGATGTCTTCCGCCGAAGCATCCGCCGTCAGCGCGGCCAGTTGATCGTCCAGCTGGCGCAGCGCCGCGGCCTCATTGGGTTCGGGCGCACGGCGCTTGAGCGTCGGGGCGACGAAATCGCGATGATAAGCCAGCGCATGGCCGATCAGCGCGTCCAGCTCCGGATAGGTTTCCGCGCTGGCGCCAGGCACATAATTCTGGAGATAGCCCCAGACCTGTTCGCGGCTGGCATCGCCCATCACGCCGACTAGGTTCAGCAACAGGCCGAACGTAACGGGCAGTTCGCCCTGCGGCAGCACACCGTCATGGATATGATGGACCGGGTTGCCGAGCTGCTGCTCGATCGCCTGCTTGGGATAGTTGCCGCGGAACTGCCAATATTCGTCCACCGCGCGCGGGATGACGCCCATGTGCAGTTGCTTCGCCTTCTTCGGCTCGCGATAGGCGTAGAAGGCGAGGCTTTCCTGCGGGCCATAGGTCAGCCATTGTTCGAGGCTGAGGCCGTTGCCCTTGGACTTGGAGATTTTCTCGCCCTTTTCGTCGAGGAACATCTCGTAATTGAAGCCTTCGGGCGGGCGTCCGCCCAGCGCGCGACAGATCTTGGACGATTGCGTGACCGAATCGATCAGATCCTTGCCCGCCATTTCATAGTCGACGCCCAGCGCATACCAGCGCATCGCCCAGTCGACCTTCCATTGCAGCTTCGCGCCGCCGCCCAGGATCGACTGTTCGATCGTTTCGCCTTCATCCTCGAAGCGGACAATGCCGGCCTCCGCGTCGATCACCTCGACCGGCACCTGAAGCACAATGCCGCTCTTCGGCGAAATCGGCAGGACGGGCGAATAGGTTGCCTGCCGTTCCTTGCGCAGGGTCGGCAGCATGATGTCCATGATCGCCTGATAGCGGCGCAGCACCTGACGCAGCGCCTCATCGAAGGCGCCGGCCTTATATTGCTCCGTTGCGGAGACGAATTCATAGTCGAAGCCGAAACTGTCGAGAAATTCGCGCAGCATCGCATTGTTGTGATGCGCGAAGCTTTCGAACTTCTCGAACGGGTCGGGCACCTGCGTCAGCGGCTTGCCCAGATATTCCGCCAGCATCGCCTGGTTCGGGACATTGTCAGGCACTTTGCGGAAACCGTCCAGATCGTCGCTGAACGCCACCAGCCGGGTCGGAATGTCCGACAGCGCGTGGAAGGCGTTGCGGACCATGGTTGTGCGCAGCACTTCGTTGAAGGTGCCGATATGCGGCAGGCCCGAGGGACCATAGCCGGTCTCGAACAGGATATGCCCCTTATCCGGAGCGCCGCCCTGATAGCGTTTCAGGAGCTTGCGGGCTTCCTCATAGGGCCAGGCCTTGGACGCCTGCGCGGCGGTGCGGAGAAGTTCGGACACGGTCATGCGCCAAGCCCCTACCGCCGGACGGCCCGAAAGAAAATGATTTTGGAGGCAAAATGGCTTAAGAATCATTCTCAATTTAAATGTTGTTTAACTTCATGTAACGATAGTCGATAAGATTGGAGGGATTATGCACATCAAGCGCAGCCGCGAACGCATTGTCGTGGACATCCCGATCGTGGTCACCACGGTGCTCGACAGCCTGGACGCCGCGATCGTCGACCTGAGCGAAGGTGGCGCGCAGGTGGTGGGCTGCTCGTTGCCGGCACGCTCGCAATGCCAGCTCGATCTGGACGGCCATATCGTGTTCGGCACGGTGCAATGGTCGGAAGAAGACCGGATGGGCATCCGCTTCCCCTATGAACTGACCGATGGCCCCTTCTACGAACGGCTGGAAATGGCCCGCGCCGCAAAGCGAACGCCGGTCGCCTTCCAGCCGCGCCTGGGCGGAGCAGCGGTTACGGGCGGATTCGGACGCCGCGCCAACTGAAACAGGTTTTCCTTTTGTTCCCGTTCGCCTAAACCGGGCGGGTGATCGATCCAGCCTCATTGCCCGCGCTCCACGCCAGCCATGGCGGCATCTGGTTGCGCGAAGACGACCGCACCCAGGCGCTGGCCAAGGGGCAGGCGATAGCGCGCGCGGCCGAAACGCCGGTGCTGCTGCTGAATGCGCCGCTGACCGGGCAACGGCTGGGCTATCCCGAACTCAACGGCCTCGACCTGCTGGAACTATGGGCCTTCCTGCACCCGGCCCGGTTCCTGGTGCCGACGCCCAAGGGGCTGGCGGAAGCGCTGGGCCTGCCCGCGCCAACGAACGAGGGCGACATCCCTGCCCTGCTGCAACAGGCGACGGCGATTCTGCTGGCGCGGCTCACGACGCCCGAATGGCGGGAGCGCGAGGGCGGCTGGACGGCAGCGCAGGCGCTGCACCGGCTGCGCTGGCCCTGGTCGCCGCTGGTCGCGCCGCGCATTCCGAAGCCCCGCGAGGCCGAACGCTGGCTCTTTTCCAAACTGCCTGAATGGGAGGAGGCGCAGCCCCGCCCTGCCCCACGCACTGTCACCCTGTCCGAAGAGCAGGTCGTTGCCCGGCTCGATGCGCTGACCGGCGCGGGCGCCGAGCCGCGCCCCGGCCAGCGCGCCTATGCCGCCGCCGCCAGTGCCGCCTTCCGTCCGCGCGCCTGGCGCGACCAGCCCAACATGCTGCTGGCCGAAGCCGGGACCGGCATCGGCAAGACGCTGGGCTATCTTGCGCCCGCCTCGCTCTGGGCCGGGGAAGCGCAGGGAACGGTGTGGGTGTCGACCTATACCAAGGCGTTGCAGCGACAGCTGGACCGGGAATCGCTGCGCCTCTTTCCCGATCCCGCAGTGGCGGCGAAGCGCGTGGTGGTGCGCAAGGGTCGGGAAAATTATCTCTGCCTGCTCAATCTGGAAGATGCGTTGCAGGGCGGCTTTTCCGGCCGCGCGGCGATCCTGGCGCAGCTGGTGGCGCGCTGGGCCGCCTTCACCAAGGATGGCGACATGGTCGGCGGCGACCTGCCCGGCTGGCTGCCGACTTTGTTCCGCCGCAACGGATCGACCGCGCTGACCGACCGGCGGGGCGAGTGCATCTACGCCGGCTGCCCGCACTATCGCAAATGCTTCATCGAGCGGTCGGCGCGCGCGTCGGCCGACGCCGACATCGTCATCGCCAATCATGCGCTGGTGATGATCAACGCCGCGCGCGGGCGGGAAACCGGGCAGCGGCCGCAGCGCATCGTCTTCGACGAGGGCCATCATCTGTTCGACGCGGCCGATTCGACCTTCTCCGTCGCGCTGTCGGGGCAGGAGGCGATCGAGCTGCGCCGATGGATCATGGGGCCGGAGGGCGGATCGCGCGGGCGACGGCGAGGTCTCGCCGCGCGCCTGTCGGACCTTGCCAGCTATGACGAGGAAGGCGGACAGGCGATCCGCGCGGCGATCGACGCGGCGCAGGCGCTGCCCGCCGACGAATGGCTGAAGCGGGTGGTCGCGGGCGAACCATTCGGCCCGCTGGAGGCGCTGCTCGCCGCCGTGCGGGGCACGGTCTACACCCGTGCGGAGGCGGCGGGTGAGGCCGATGCCGGCTACGGGCTGGAAACGGAACTGGCCGAACCCGACGGCGCGCTGGTCGAGGCGGCGCAGGAAGCGGCACTGGCCCTCGATGCGCTCATCAAGCCGCTGGTGCGGTTGGCGCGGAGGCTGGAGGCAGTGATCGAGGATGCGCCCGACTGGCTGGACGGCGCGGCGCGGGCGCGGGTGGAAGGCGCGATCGCCTCGCTCGGCTGGCGGCGCGACCTGATCGCGGCCTGGCTGGCGCTGCTGGCGCGGATCGGCGGGCCGGCCGACCCGGACTATGTCGACTGGATGACCGTCGACCGGGTCGAGGGGCGCGAATATGATATCGGCATCCACCGCCACTGGCTCGATCCGACGCGGCCGCTGGCCGAAACGGTGCTGAAGCCCGCGCAGGGCGTGCTGCTGACATCGGCGACGCTGAAGGGTGGCGGTGACTGGAGCAATGCAGAGGCGCGCAGCGGCGCCGTCCACCTGCCCCATGGCGCGGAGCGGTTCGAAGCTGCCAGCCCGTTCGACTATCCCGACCGGGCCGAGGTGCTGATCGTCACCGACATCAAGCGCGGCGACATCGCCGCCCTGTCGGGCGCCTATGCCCGGCTGATCGAGGCGGCGGGCGGTGGGACGCTGGGCCTGTTCACCGCGATCCGGCGGCTGCGCGCGGTCCATGCCCGGATCGCCGACCGGCTGGCGCGCGCGGGCCTGCCGCTCTACGCCCAGCATGTCGATCCGATGGACACGGGTACGCTGGTCGACATCTTTCGCGACGATCCGCGCGCCTCGCTGTTGGGCACCGATGCCCTGCGGGACGGGGTCGACGTGCCGGGCCATTCGCTGCGGCTGGTGGTGATGGAGGGGGTGCCCTGGTCCAAGCCGACCGTGCTGCACGCGGCGCGTAGACTGGCAGGCGGTGGCAATGCCTATGACGACCGGCTGATCCGGGCGCGGCTGGCGCAGGCCTTCGGCCGCCTCATTCGCCGGGCCGAGGATCGCGGCAGTTTCGTCATCCTGTCCGCCGCCATGCCGAGCCGGTTGCTGAGCGCCTTTCCGCCCGGCACGCCGGTCCGTCGACTGACGCTGGACGAGGCGATCATCGCCGTCAGCGCGGGAATCCGCCGCGAAACCCTTGGCGAAGCAGCCGCGTTCGGGCATCAGGGATACGAATCCGGCTTGCCCCGACAGGAGATAGAATGAAACGCCTGACCCTGTTGCGCCATGCCAAATCGGACTGGGACGATCCGGTGGCGCGCGACTTCGACCGGCCCTTGAACCGGCGGGGGGAAAAGGCTGCGTTGCTGATGGGCCAGTTCGCCGCCCGGCGCATCATGGGTTTCGACTATCTGGTCGCATCCCCCGCAGTGCGGGTGACGCAGACGCTGGATATCTTCTTCGAAGGCTATGGCGAGACGCTGGACGCCCATTGGGACCGCCGCATCTACCTCGCCTCTTCCGCAACGCTGCTCGACATCGTGCGTGAACTGCCAGACAGTGCGGAAAATGTTCTGATGGCAGGGCATAATCCGGGGTTCGAGGAACTGATCCTCGACCTGGTGCCGGATAATGGCAGCAGCAAGTTGCGCGAGGATGTGGAGATCAAACTGCCCACCGCCAGCCTGGCGGTAATGGAGTTTGCGATCGACAAGTGGCGTCAGGCAGCGGCCGGTGGAGCAACACTGGCGAGCTTTACCCGCCCGCGCGACCTCGATCCGGCGCTGGGGCCGGGATCGCGCTGAATGACGCCGATCCTCTGGCGCCGCGCCGAACCGGGCGATGCCGCAGCGCTCTCCATATTGGGCGGCGCGACTTTTCTGGCCAGCTTTGCGCATGACCATCCGGGCGCGGCACTGATCGCCCATATCCACGGCGCGCACGGCCTGCCCTATTATGAGGCAGCGCTGGCCGATCCTGATCAGACGATCCTGATCGGCGAGACGCCACTCGGTGCGCCGGTGGGCTATGCGATGGTGACGCCGCCCAACCTGCCGGTGCCGACCGACGCGACGCGCGACGTGGAGTTGAAGCGCATCTATCTGCTTGCAGGATGGCAGGGCGGCGGCCGGGGCGATGCCCTGATGGGACTGGTCGAGGAAGAAGCGCGGCGGCGCGGAGCGGAGCGGTTGCTGCTTGCCGTCTATCCGCAGAATGAACGGGCGCGGCGCTTCTACGAACGCCACGGCTTTGCGCAGATCGGCGACATGGTCTTCATGGTCGGGGACGTGCCGTTCCGCGACCTGATCTACGCAAGGACGCTGTAAGCCGCGTCAGAGCTTGAGGGCCGCGGCCAGCGCGGTGCGGACGGCTTCGAGGCGGGCGAGCAGCTTGTCATCGCGCGGAGGAGCGGCCGGCGCGGTTTCAGGCAGCGCCTCGCCATTGCCGTCGGTCAACGCCTTCTGCGCGCCCTTGACGGTGAAGCCCTCGACATGAAGCAGATGATGGATGCGGCGCGCAAGCACGACGTCGTCGGGCCGATAGTAGCGGCGATTGCCCGAACGCTGGAGCGGCCGCAGCTGGGGAAAGCGCGTTTCCCAATAGCGCAATATATGTTGGGGCAGACCAAGCTCGCCGGCCAGCTCGCTAATGGTAAGGAATGCCCCCTCCGCCTTTTTCATGACAAGGATGTTGCACCCAACCTCCCGGTCAGGTCAACTGTACCAAATCACGAAAAAGGTGGAAAAAGTGGTAGATCGAGGCGTCGATCAGGCCACCCGGTCCCGCATCGTCTGGCTTGCCCGAAAGGTCAGCACCCGGCGCGGCTCGATCGGCACTTCGACCCCCGTTTTCGGATTGCGACCCATGCGCTGCGTCTTGTCACGCAGGACAAATGTGCCAAAACTGGAAATTTTCACATTCTCGCCCCGCTCCAGCGCCGCCGACATATGGTCGAGAATGGATTCGACCAGCGTCGCGGCCTCTGCGCGTGACAGGCCGACATTGCGATTCAGCGTCTCCGCGAGATCCGCGCGCGTCAATGTGCCAGTCATTTCCCTGTTCCCTCTCGCCTGCATAGCGATCACCCCCCGATGATCCGTCCCGAATCTGACTGATTCGCGATGATTCGGCAAGATAGCCGGAAGGGGTGTCAGACGCGCAGGACGCAGGCGCCCCAGGTGAAGCCGCCGCCCATCGCTTCCAGCACGACAAGGTCGCCGGCCTTGATCCTGCCGTCGCGAACGGCCAGGTCGAGCGCCAGCGGCACGGAGGCGGCTGATGTGTTGGCGTGACGGTCCACGGTCATGACGACCCGGTCCGCCGACAGCTTCAGCTTGCGGGCGGTGGCGTCGAGGATGCGGGCATTGGCCTGGTGCGGGACCAGCCAGTCGATGTCGGAGGCCGGCAGGCCGGCCTGCGTCATCACTTCGTTGAGGACCGAGGCAAGGTTGGTGACGGCATGGCGGAACACTTCCTGCCCCTTCATGCGCAGCTTGCCGACGGTCTGCGTCGTCGACGGGCCACCATCGACATAGAGAAGCTGGTTGTGGCGGCCGTCGGCGTGCAGCTTCGACGCCAGGATGCCGCGCTCGCCTGCTTCGCTCTCCTCCGCGCCGAGCACGATCGCGCCCGCGCCGTCGCCGAACAACACGCAGGTGGTGCGGTCTTCCCAGTCGAGGATGCGGCTGAAGGTTTCCGAGCCGATCACGATCGCGCGATTGGCCGCACCCGAGCGGATCATGCTGTCCGCCACGGTGACGGCGTAGAGGAAGCCCGAACAGACGGCGGCGACGTCGAAGGCGACGCAATCGTCGATGCCCAGCGCCGCCTGCACCTTGGTCGCGGCGGCGGGGAAGGTCTGGTCGGGCGTCGCCGTCGCCAGGATGATGAGGTCGATATCCTGTGCGGCGATGCCGGCGGCGGTCAGAGCGGCTTTCGCGGCGTCCGTGGCAAGCGTCGCGGTCGTTTCGCCCTCACCCGCGATATGGCGGGTGCGGATGCCGGTGCGCTCGACGATCCATTCGTCGCTGGTGTCGACGGTCTGCGCCAGTTCCGCATTGGTGACGATGCGTTCGGGCAGGGCCGAACCCGTCCCCAGGAGAATCGAACGGCGGATCACTTGACGGGCAGCTCCAGCTTCGACGCGGCGGCCGACAGGCCCTCTATCCCCGCCATGTCGGCGGCGATGCGGCGCGTGATATCCTCTTCCAGCAGGCGCGCGGCGACATGCACGGCATTGGCCACGCCCTTTTCGTCCGCACTGCCATGGCTTTTAACGACCACGCCGTTGAGGCCCAGGAAGACCGCCCCGTTATGGTTGTTGGGGTCGAGATGATGCTTGAGCATGTACATGGCCGGCTTCGAGATCAGGAAGCCGATCTTCGACCGGATCGAACTGGTGAAAGCCTTGCGCAGCACATCGGTGACGAAGCGGGCGGTGCCCTCCGCCGTCTTGAGCGCGACATTGCCGGAAAAGCCGTCGCACACGATCACGTCGGTGTCGCCGCGGGCGATCTTGTCGCCTTCGGTGAAGCCATCGAACTGGAGAGGCAACGCGTCGGCGGCGCGCAGCACGGCGGCGGCGTCGCGAATCTCGTCGGTGCCCTTGAGTTCCTCGGTGCCGATGTTGAGCAGCCGGACGCGCGGCCGGTCGAGGTCGAGGGCGATGCGGGCATAGGCCGCCCCCATCACCGCGAACTGGACGAGGTTGCGGGCGTCGCACTCGGTATTGGCGCCAAGGTCGAGCATGACGACGTCATTGTCGCCCAGCGTGGGCAGCATCGCCGCCAGCGCAGGACGATCGACGCCCGGCATGGTGCGCAGGGCAACCTTGGCCATCGCCATGAGCGCGCCGGTATTGCCGGCGGACACGGCGGCGCCGGCCTCACCCGCCTTCACGGCGGCGATGGCCTTGGCCATGGAGCTGCTCTTCTTGCGAATCGCGACGCTCGGCTTGTCGGAGCCGTCGACGACCGTGTCGGCGTGGACGATTTCCGACGCCGCCCGCAAATTGGGGTGATGGTCGAGCGCCGCCTTGATCCGCTCCTCGTCGCCGAACAGGGTGAAGCGAAGACCGTCATGACGGCGGCGGGCCAGTGCAGCCCCCGCCATCATCACGCGCACGCCTTCATCCCCGCCCATCGCGTCGATTGCGATTCGCGGTTGGCTGGACACTTTAATTCACCCCTTTGCGGAGTAGAGAGACGGGCTTACGCCCCGACGGCGACGATTTCGCGGCCGTTATAGTGACCGCAGGCGTCGCACAGATTGTGGGGACGCTTCAGTTCACCGCAGTTCGAGCATTCGTTGAACGCTTCAACGCGCAGCGCATCGTGGCTGCGACGCATGCCGCGCTTGGAGGGAGAAGTTTTGCGCTTAGGGACAGCCATGTCGGCACCTTATTCCAAATAACAATCAGGTTGTGCGACTGGCCGGTTTCCACAGGATGCCGACGCCAACGGCGCCGCAGACCCATGCGGCCCGGATGATCGCGAAGCCCTGCGCCTATAGCGGTTTTTGCCGGAGGCGCAAGTCCTTCCTGTCCCCGCCTCTGCCCTTTGGCCCTACCCTTTGGTCCAAGCTCTTCGGCCCAATCTCTTTGACCCAATTTCTTTGACCTTGCCCCCGTCCCATGGCGCTTTAGGCTGTGGCGGCCAGACAACAGGGATTTGACGATGCTGCTGCCGATCACGCTGACCTTTGCCGCAGCCTGCGCGCTGCTCAACATGTGGCTGGCGATTCGCTGCGCCCGATTCCGGATCAAGGACAAGGTGCTGCATGGCGACGCCGGCCACGGGCTGCTGGCGAAGCGGATGCGCGCCCATGCCAATTTCGTCGAATATACGCCGATCGTGCTGATTCTCTTTGCGCTGGTGGAGATGGCGGTGGGCGCATCGCTATGGCTGTGGATCGGCGCGCTGGTCTATGTCGTGGCGCGGGTCGCACATGGATTCGGCATGGATGCGGACAAGCCCACCGCTCTGCGGGCGGGTGGAGCCTTGCTGACATGGGGCGTGATGCTGGCCATCGCGATCACGGCGCTCAGCATCGCCTACACAGCGACGCGGGAGTTCCCCGCACCGCCGACGATGGCAGTGCGTTGATTGGAAAAATGCGCGGACAAGCGCACATTCACAAACCAGCTAACGCGCCAGAACCGAATCCGCGACGAAGGGATTGGTCCGGCGCTCATGGGCGAAATTGCTCATCTGGCCGTGGCCGGGCACGAAGGCGGTGTCGCCGCCCAGCGGCCAGAGCTTGCCAGTGATGGCGTCGACCAGATCCTGATGATTACCGCGCGGGAAGTCCGTGCGACCGATCGAACCCTGGAACAGCACGTCCCCGACCATCGCCAGCTTGCTGGGCGCATGGTGAAAGACGACATGGCCGGGCGTGTGGCCGGGGCAATGGAGCACATCGAAGGTCAGATTGCCGACCGTTACCTGATCGCCGTCGACCAGCCAGCGGTCCGGCTCGAAACTCTCGCCCGGCACGCCCCAGCGCTCGCCGTCCTGCGGCAGGCGGTCGATCCAGAAACGGTCATCCTCATGCGGCCCCTCAATCGGGACATTCAGGTCGCGCGCCAGCACGCCGGCCTGCCCGCAATGGTCGATATGGCCGTGGGTGACGAGGATCTTCTCGATCGTGACGCCATGCTGCGCCGCCGCCTTCCTGAGCACCGGCAGGTCGCCGCCCGGATCGACGAAAGCGCCGCGCATCGTTTCCGTACACCAGAAGAGGGTGCAATTCTGCTGGAGCGGGGTGACGGGGATCAGGACGGCTTTGAGCGGCGGCGTGGTCATAGCCCCGATGTGGCGGACGGGGGAGCCATGCGCAACCCCTCCTCCGTTCGGGCTGAGCCCCTCGAAGCCCTGCTCTTCTCATGCGAACTTTGCGCGTCAAAGAAGAAGTGAAGCTCTTCGACAAGCTCAGGGCGAACGGCTCTTTGCGGTTCTGTCAGGCTGCGTCGTCCGTCACCGCAAAGGGTTCGGCCAGGCTGATGCTGTCAAGCACCTTGGCGGTTTCGTCACGGACGCGCAGCATCACGCGGTGCAGGCGACATTCCGATTCGGGCAGGCAGTTGGTGCAGCTTTCATGGGCGAAGCGGCTGGCGCAGGGGGTCAGCGCCAAAGAACCGCGCGTCAGCCGGACGATGTCGCCATAGCTGATGTCCACCGGCGCCAGCGCCAGCCAATAGCCCCCGTCCCGGCCCCGCTGCGTCGCCACCAGCCCTTCGCGCGACAGTTCGGACAGGATCACGGTCAGGAACTTGGCCGGAATATTCTGCCGCGTCGCGATGTCGTTCAGGGGCACCGGCCCCTGGCGGTATCGATCGGCGAGATGCTGGAGGGCACGGATGGCGTAACGGGTCTTCTGGGACAGCATGAATTCGTTATTCGCCTGCGCGCAGGCTTTGGCAAGTCAAGCGAGGCCGTGGAGAAAGAAGTTTTTCAGGGATTCGCAGAAGAAAGCGCAGCGCGCGCCTGACCCGGAAAATCGCTGAAGATGCCATCCACGCCGTTGGCGGCGATCGCCTGGACGAAGCCGGTGAAATCGCCCCGGCCCTGCGGGTCGTCGGGCCGTTGAAACTGGGCGGGCAGGAAACTGTTTTCCATGCGCAGCGTCCAGACATGGACCTGAAGCCCGGCATCATGGGCGCGGCCGACAAGCGCGCTTGGCCCTTCGGGTGTGATCAGCAACGCCGCCGACGGACCGACGCCATCCGCATAGCTGGCTATGTCGGTCAGCCCCTGTACCGTCAGCATGTCCGCATAGCTGGTGCCGGGCAGGTCGGCGGGGCCGCCTTCCGCATCGACCAGCTGGATGAGGCGCAGGCGCGTGGCGGCACGCAATGCCTTCAGATTGCCGATCTCGAACGACTGGATGAAGACCGGATCATCCGCATTGCCATAGCCGTAGCGGCTCAGCATATCGAGCAGGGCCGCCTGATGCGGCAGGCCGATCTTCGCAAAATAGCTGGGATGCTTGGTTTCGGGATAGATGCCGATGCGCCGGCCGGTTTCAGCCTCCTTGGCGCGGACCAGCTTCAATATCTCCTCGAAGGTCGGGATGAGGTAGAGGTCGTTGAAGCGCTTATTGGCGGGACGCAGGTCGGGCAGCCGTTCACGGGCGCGCAACGTGCGCAGCTCGGCTAGGGTGAAATCCTCGGTGAACCAGCCCGCCATCTCCATACCGTCGATGGTCTTGCTGGTCTTGCGGTCGGCGAATTCGGGATGATCGGCAACGTCGGTGGTGCCGCCGATCTCATTTTCATGCCGGGCGACGAGGACGCCGTCCTTCGTCAGCACCAGATCCGGCTCGATATAATCGGCGCCCTGGTCGATCGCCCGTTCATAGGAAGCGAGCGTATGTTCGGGCCGTTCGCCGCTGGCGCCGCGATGGGCGATCAGGATCGGCTCGGCCTGGACGGTGGAGAGGGGGATGAAGCTCATGAGCAGGATCAACCCGATGCGCAGCAGCCCCCGCCCGATCACGCCTTCACGCCCTGAAGCGCGTTTTCATAGGTCGTCGCCTTGAAACCGACGATGGTTTCGCGGCCGGTGTCGAGAATCGGGCGCTTGATCATCGAGGGGTTGGTGATCATCAGCAGGATCGCCTTGTCCGCGTCGATATGCGCCTTGTCCCCAGCGTCCAGCGCCTTGAAGGTGGTGCCGGAGCGGTTGAGGATGGTTTCCCAGCCATGCTCCATCACCCATTCCTCCAGCTTGGCCTTGTCCACGCCGGCGACCTTATAGTCGTGGAAGCTGTAGGCGACGCGTTCATTGTCCAGCCAGTTGCGGGCCTTCTTGATCGTGTCGCAATTCTTGATGCCGTACATGGTGATCATGATGGTTTGCCCCGATTAGCCTTTGAAGGCGGTGACTTCGATTTCGATCTTCATTTCCGGCTTGATCAGGCCGGCCACGACGCAGCTCGCCGCCGGGCGGATGTCGCCGAACACAGGCGCGGTCGCCTTGCCCAGATCGTCCCAATAGGCCGGGTCGGTGATATAATAGGTGACGCGCACCACGTCGGCGAAGGAGAAGCCGGCGTCTTCGAGCGCCTTGCCAATCACCTTGAGGGCATTGCGCCCCTGCTCCACCACGCTTTCAGGCATGGTCTTGGTTTCCGGGTCGGTGCCGGTGGTGCCGGCGACGAAGCACCAGTCCCCCTGCACGACGGCGCGCGAATAGCCGACCTGCGCCTCGAAGGGCGAGCCGGAGGAAATGAGCTGGCGGGACATGTGGGGATTCCTGTTGCAGTGCGAAAGGATCGCCCGCGCCTTTGCCCCCTTGGCCGGCCCCTGTCCAGCGCTTTCGCCGGAACGGGGCGGCTTGCGGACCGTTGGGAGGGGATCAGCCCTGTCTCAGGAGAATAGCAATGGCGGACCCCATTCCCGATCGAGAACCGGAAGAGAATAGCGAACAGGCCGAAGCCGGCAGCCAGGCGCAGGATGTAGCGGACGATGCGCGCGTCCGGTCGACCGACCTGTCGGAAGACAGCGAGCGCGGTGGACGCAGCAATCCGGCGCAGATCATCCCCGACGATACCGAAGATCTGGTCGAGAAGATGGAGGCGATGGACCGGTCCGGTCGGATCGACATGGATGCTTATGCCGGCGAACCGCAAATGGACGATGAAGAGGATAGTTACGGCGAAAGTGACGACGAGGATGAATAGACTTTAGCGAAGTTTATCATGCCGCGCGCCATATGGCCGAGCGCCTCGCCCATATGGCGCGCCGGGTCGAGATGGGCGGCATGGCGCGCAGATCGGCATAGGCGGCGTCCCGTTCAATCAGGTCGCATGACAGCACGGATCGGCGCGGCAGTGATGCGCGTCGGATCGCAACGTCGCCGGATCGGTGGGAAGCTGGACCAGTCTTAACGGACCATTTGCCTGTCGGTCGCTAGAGCGCCGGCATGGCAAGAATAGGGACTGGGCGGCGGGTACCGTCACGCAAGGAAAAGGTGGCGTTGGCATGGCTGGCGGAGGCGCGGCGCGCTGGCGGCGCGGCACGTTTCCAGCGACCACGGCAGAAAGAGGGGATCGGCGGACCCGCGCTGGTCTACGCTCTCTGCCTGGGATTGCTCATCGGCTGGTATGGACCCGAATGGGCCGGAAGCGTCCACCGGCCCCGGCCCACCGTTCCGGTGCAGAGCCTGCCCGCCGATATACTGTTCGCCGATTTCGGCTTCTGCCATCGCGGCGGCGGAACCAATTGCGTGGTCGATGGCGACACTTTCTGGTTCAAGGGCGAGAAATATCGGATCGCCGACATCGACACGCCCGAAACCCATGGCCCACGCTGCGCGGCGGAAGGCGAACTTGGCGCGCAGGCGACGCGGCGGTTGCAGGCGCTGATGAACGACGGCGCATTTTCGCTGGAGCGCGGAGATCGCGACACCGATCGCTATGGCCGCACCCTGCGCGTCGTGACGCGAAAGGGCGAGTCGATCGGCACCATGCTGGTCGCCGAAGGACTCGCCCGGAACTGGGATGGCAGGCGCCATCCCTGGTGCTGATTTAGCGGCAGTTGACCCCGCCGCGGTCGATCTCGCGGCCGAGCAGCGCACCCGCGCCGCCGCCGATCAGCGTGCCGAGCAGGTTGGACTGGCCCTGCGCGATCTGGTTGCCGAGCAAGCCGCCCAGCGCCGCGCCCACGATCAGGCCGGTCGTGCCGTCCGAGCGGCGGCAATAATAGCGGTTGTCGCCGCCGCGATAGATGCGGGTGTTGCGGTCGACCCTGATCGGGGCATAGCCGCTGCGATAATAGCGGTTGGGCTGGTATGACCGGCCATAGCGCGGATCGGGCCGGTTCCAGTCATAGCTGTAGACCGGGCGGCCGGGGCGGATATTGCCGCGGCGGTCATCGCGCCAGTCGCGACGATCTTTGCGATAGTCACGGTTCGCGCCCCGCACGTCACGGCGATAATCCTGCCGCGCGTCGCGGACATCGCGGCGATAGTCCTTGCGGGCGTCGCGCACGTCGCGGCGATGCTCGCGCGCATCGCGGCCCGGCTGGGCCAGCGCAGGCGTGGCGGCGATGCCGGTCAGGGTCATGGCACCGAGCGACAGGGCGGCGATGGTGCGTTTGAGCGAGAATGTCATGGGTGAGGCTCCTTCCCTCGGAGAAATGCGATTGGCCTTAGAACCCATGTCCTTAGCGAATGTTGCATGAACGGAACAAAACTTGCCGTTCAGCATGTGGACAGACGGTGCGGGCGGCCGAGCGAGGGATGGAAATAGGAAATGTGCGGCTTAACTTCGCACATTTCCCGCATATTCGGACATGATATTTCCTATTACGGTAATATCATTACAAGTCTCAGCCGGAGACGGCAGCGGCTATATATCCCGACCACGCCTTGTAGGACAGGATGTTGGACGTCGGACGGAGAGCAGAATCGGCGCGCGCGGGTGGCGCCCCCCTAGCCTCGCAGCGGGGGGCCATTGCGCGACCTGCGCACTCGACAACGAAATCCGCGCCTCGTCCCAGCCATGACATTGGGCAATGAGCCGCGCTCGCGGTTCAGAGCGCGTTCGCGACGGCTGCGCGTTGGTCGTTGGTGAGGCCATCGGTGGTGAGGCCGTCGGCGGCAGCCGCATTGTCGCTGCCTGCCTTGCTGTCATCGCCCGGCCCGACGATCTGGATCGCGGTCAGGATCACCAGAACCGCCCAGAGCAGGGCCATCCAGCGGCTGGTGAAAAGCGAGCGAAGGCGGACGCCGAAAAGCATGCAGCGGAGAATAGGGCCGCGCGGTTAAGGAAGCCTCACCCCGGCGCGGCGGACAGGCGGGCTTCGGGCGCGGAGAAGGTTATGGCGCTGGTCAGGACGACGCGGTCGAGGCGGGCATGCCCCATGCAGCTATGGCAATGGGCATGGTCGAACGCGACCTCCAATATCCAGTCCTGCGCCTCCACATCCCAAGTCGCCCAGGCATCGCGCGTGACATGGTCGCTGCCGCAGACATTGCAGATATAGGCGTGTCGGGTTGTGGCTTGCTCGGTCATGGGGCGAGCATAAGCGAGGTTTTCGCCATTTTGGCGGGAGACGGGTCCGTTATGGATGTAACGGGTTGCGTCTGGTCAGGAAAAGGCGGCGCCGTTGCACCAGTGCCGCCTTTCGCTTTCTCTCTTACTCCGCCGCGATCCCGGCAGCCTTGAACATGTCGGGGTCGCTGTCGGCGTTGGCCGGTTCGCTGCCCTTGACCTTCTGGCGACGGTCGAAGGCGTCCCAGACGTCGTTCCACTGGCCCCGCGTCGCGCCCTTCGAATACTCGGTCGCGCGGGTTTCGAAGAAGTTGGCATGCTCGACGCCGTTCAGCAGCGGGGTCAGCCAGGGCAGCGGATGCTCGTCGATCATGTAGATGGGCTTCAAACCCAGCTGGCCCAGGCGCCAGTCGGCGATGTAGCGGACATATTTCTTGATGTCCTTGGGCGTCATGCCGGGGACAGGCCCCATTTCGAAGACGAGATCGACGAAGGCGTCCTCGATGCGGACGGTCTTCTGGCACATGTCCATGATGTCGTCCTTGACCGAGGCGGTCAGGCAGTCGCGTTCCTTCACGAAGCTGTGGAACAGCTTGATGATGCCTTCGCAATGGAGCGTTTCGTCGCGGACCGACCAGGTGACGATCTGGCCCATGCCCTTCATCTTGTTGAAGCGCGGGAAGTTCATCAGCATCGCAAAGGAAGCGAAGAGCTGGAGGCCTTCGGTGAAGCCGCCGAACATGGCGAGCGTCTTGGCGATATCCTCGTCCGTGTCGACGCCGAACTGGGCGAGATAGTCATGCTTGTCCTTCATCTCCTTATATTGGAGGAAGGCCGAATATTCGCTTTCGGGCATGCCGATCGTGTCGAGCAGGTGCGAGTAGGCCGCGATATGGACCGTTTCCATGTTGCTGAACGCGGTCAGCATCATCTTGATTTCGGTCGGCTTGAACACGCGGCCATATTTTTCGTGGTAGCAATCCTGCACTTCCACGTCGGCCTGGGTGAAGAAGCGGAAAATCTGGGTCAGCAGGTTGCGCTCATGATCGCTGAGCTTCTGCGCCCAGTCGCGGCAATCCTCGCCCAGCGGCACTTCCTCGGGCAGCCAGTGGAGCTGCTGCTGGCGCTTCCAGAATTCATAGGCCCAGGGATATTCGAAGGGCTTGTAGACCTTGCTGGCTTGAAGAAGGGGCATGGGCGGAACTCCGGGACGAAATCGTTATGAAAGACGGATGGTGGAAACCGAGCCGGCGGCGAGACGTTGAGACATCGCCATTTCCGGCACGGGAGAAACATTGTGGTGGACCTGACCAGCATCAAGGAACATGCCGAAGTGATCGGTGCCGACGGCGTCCATGTCGGCACCGTCGACCATGTCGATGGAGATCGTATCAAGCTGACCAAGAAGGACAGCGGAGCGCTGATCGAGGGCGCGACCGGGAGCCATGAAGGGCATCATCATTATATCAGTCAGGGCCTGATCGCGGAGGTCGAGAGCGACGGCACGGTGCGCCTGAGCGCCAATGCCGACGTCGCGGTGACGTTCGAAGAGGAAGAGTGATGTGGCAGGCGCGTCGGCAACAACCGCCGCGCCTGCTTTCATCCTCTTATTGGCAGGCGAGGCACTCGTCATAGTCGGTGGTCTCGCCGATTTCGAACTTGGGAGCGTCGATCGTGTTGTCGGCTTCCACGCCGCCGGCGAAGCCCGCGCGCTGGACCGACTTGGACCGCAGATAATAGAGCGACTTGATGCCCAGTTCCCAGGCGCGGAAGTGGAGCATGAGCAGATCCCACTTCTCGACGTCCGCCGGGATGAACAGGTTCAGCGACTGGGCCTGATCGATATAGGGCGTGCGGTCGGCCGCGAGTTCGAGCAGCCAGCGCTGGTCGATTTCGAAGCTGGTCTTGAACACGTCCTTTTCTTCCTGGGTCAGGAAGTCGAGATGCTGGACCGAGCCGCCCCGCTCCAGGATCGAGTTCCAGACCGCCGTGCTGTCCTTCGCCTTGGCGACCAGCAGCTTTTCGAGGTACGGATTCTTGACCGCGAAGCTGCCCGACAGCGTCTTGTGCGTGTAGATGTTGGCCGGGATCGGCTCGATACAGGCCGACGTGCCGCCGCAGATGATCGAGATCGACGCGGTGGGCGCGATCGCCATCTTGCAGCTGAACCGTTCCATCACGCCCTGATCGGCGGCGTCGGGGCACGGCCCGCGCTCATGGGCGAGCAGCATCGACGCCTCGTTCACCTTGGCATTGATATGCTTGAAGATGCGCAGGTTCCACGACTTTGCCATGGCGCCTTCGAACGGGATGTTGCGCGCCTGAAGGAAGCTGTGGAAGCCCATGATGCCAAGGCCCACCGACCGTTCGCGGCTGGCGCTGTACTTGGCGCGGGCCATTTCGGGCGGGGCGCGATCGATATAGTCCTGAAGCACATTGTCGAGGAAGCGCATGATGTCTTCCGCGAAGGTCGGGTGATCCTTCCACTCGTCCCAGGTTTCCAGGTTCATCGACGACAGGCAGCAGACGGCGGTGCGGTCGTTGCCCAGATGGTCGCGCCCGGTCGGCAGGGTGATTTCCGAACAGAGGTTCGACGTCGACACCTTGAGGCCCAGGTCGCGATGATGCTTGGGCATCATGCGGTTCACCGTGTCGGAGAAGACGATATAGGGTTCGCCGGTGGCCAGGCGCACTTCGACCAGCTTCTGGAACAGGGCGCGGGCGTTGACGGTGCCGCGCACCGACTGGTCCTTCGGGCTGCGCAGGTTGAATTCGGCGCCGTCGCGGACGGCCTCCATGAACTCGTCGGTCAGCAACACGCCATGGTGCAGGTTCAGCGCCTTGCGGTTGAAGTCTCCGCTAGTCTTGCGGATTTCGAGGAACTCCTCGATCTCCGGGTGGGACACGTCGAGATAGCAGGCGGCCGAACCGCGGCGCAGGCTGCCCTGGCTGATCGCGAGGGTCAGGCTGTCCATCACGCGGACGAAGGGGATGATGCCGCTGGTCTTGCCGTTGAGGCCGACCGGCTCGCCGATGCCGCGCACGCTGCCCCAATAGGTGCCGATGCCGCCGCCGCGCGAGGCGAGCCAGACATTCTCGTTCCAGGTGTTGACGATGCCTTCCAGGCTGTCGTCCACCGAGTTCAGATAGCAGCTGATCGGCAGGCCGCGACCGGTGCCGCCGTTCGACAGCACGGGCGTGGCGGGCATGAACCACAGTTTCGAGATATAGTCATAGACGCGCTGCGCATGATCGGCGTCGTCCGAATAGGCCGCCGCGACGCGCGCGAACAGATCCTGATAGCTTTCGCCGGGCAGCAGATAGCGATCGTTCAGCGTGTCCTTGCCGAATTCGGTGAGCAGCGCGTCGCGCGACGCATCCGTCGTCACGTCGAACCGGCGCGCCAGCACCGTTGAAGAAGAGACCGGGTCGGAGGAGACAGGCTCGGCCGCCTTGGCCGGGGCCGGCTTGTTCGTCTCGATCGCTGCTTCCAACACTTCTTCCATCACCACGTCGCCAGCACCTGTCTGTCCGCTATCCCGAAAATCCATTGCGAGTCCCCGATGTTCCTGTTCCGTTCGAGTCGGTCAAGCCGGGCGCAATCTGAACGCGCATCCTAGCATGAACCGTCCCGCACGGGCACGGAAATGGGCCCAACCGAGGGGATCGCAGGGACAAAACCACCCTTGCACCAGATAAGCATCCAGTGTCACGATCACAATCTGTTGGGTAACCCCCGTTAACCCGATACAAGGGATAGTGCCACAGCCGCTTTTTGACGCAAGAGGGTAAATGACAGTTCGGGGACTCGGTTCGCCGCTAATCCCATCGGATTATGGTGTCGCAACGCGGCGACGCACGGACTTTCCTTTTGTCCCGAAAAGGCAAGAGGGTGGATGGTCCGGAAAAAATAAATTTGCCTTGCCACGCAAATGCGTGGGGGTGTCAGCAAAGCGTAACACAAGATGTTGCGGCAGGCCGGCGCGGAGCGACGGCGAAGCGCCAGCCAACAGGGTTATGATCATGACAAGCCATGCGAATCCGCCGCCCGAATCCGATCGCGACCCGCTTTGTCCCGAAGCTGCGGACGTTCGCCATGCGGGGAGCATCGAATGGGGCGCGAGGAGCCGGGCGCGGCCACTGGACTCATGGGTCCAAAAGCCTATAGCCGCCCCTTGCAAGACCCGCCGTGCAGAGGCGGGCCGCAAGATATAGGGACCAGGGTAGATGACCGTCATCAAGACCGCCGACCTCATCGAGAGCGTCGCCGATGCACTCCAGTTCATCAGCTATTATCATCCAATGGATTATATCCGGGCATTGGGCACCGCCTATGAGGCCGAGGCCAATCCGGCGGCCAAGGACGCCATCGCCCAGATCCTGACCAACAGCCGCATGTGCGCCGAAGGGCATCGCCCGATCTGTCAGGACACCGGCATCGTCAATGTCTTCGTCAAATGGGGCATGGAGTGCCGGCTGGACGATAACAGCCGGTCGATGCAGGAGGTGATCGACGAGGGCGTGCGCAAGGCGTATCTGAACCCCGAGAACCGGCTGCGTGCGTCGATCCTGAAGGATCCCGCCTTTTCGCGCCAGAACACCAAGGACAACACGCCCTGCGTGCTGAATGTCGAGATGGTGCCGGGCAACAAGGTGATCATCGACGTCGCGGCGAAGGGTGGCGGCTCCGAGAACAAGACCAAGTTCAAGATGATGAACCCCAGCGATTCGATCGTCGACTGGGTGTTGGAAATGGTGCCGCAGATGGGCGCGGGCTGGTGCCCGCCGGGCATGCTGGGCATCGGCATCGGCGGCACGGCGGAAAAAGCCGTGGCGCTGGCCAAGGAAAGCCTGATGGACCCGATCGACATGGGCGAGTTGAAGGCCCGCGGTCCGCAGAACAAGATCGAGGAACTGCGGATCGAACTGTTCGACAAGGTCAATGCGCTGGGCATCGGCGCGCAGGGCCTGGGCGGCCTTGCCACCGTGCTCGACATCAAGATCCATGACTATCCCTGTCATGCGGCGGGCAAGCCGGTGGCGATGATCCCCAATTGCGCCGCAACGCGCCACGCGCATTTCACGCTCGACGGCTCCGGCCCCGCCTATCTGGAAGCGCCCAAGCTGTCCGAATGGCCGCAGGTCGACTGGAAGCCGAGCAAGGAAGCGATCCGCGTCGACCTCGACACGCTGACGCCCGAAGTCGTCCAGAGCTGGAAACATGGCGACCGGCTGCTCTTGAACGGCAAGATGCTGACCGGCCGCGACGCCGCGCACAAGCGGATCGCCGACATGCTGGAAAAGGGCGAAGACCTGCCGGTCGATTTCAAGGGCCGCGTCATCTATTATGTCGGCCCGGTCGATCCGGTGCGCGACGAGGTGGTCGGTCCGGCCGGCCCCACCACCGCGACCCGCATGGACAAGTTCATGGACATGATGCTGGAACAGGGGCTGGCCGCCTGCGTCGGCAAGGCCGAGCGTGGCCCGGCGGCGACGGATTCGATCGCCAAGCACAAGAGCGCCTATCTGATGGCAGTCGGCGGCGCGGCCTATCTGGTGTCGCGCGCGATCAAGGCGTCCAAGGTCGTGCGCGCTTACTTCGTGGCAAAGAAGCTGGACGAATTCTCTGAACACCTGCATCGCCGGGGGAAGGTCATACGTCAGCTTGGCACAGTGGTGTCAGTCGGTGAACTCTATGCGCTGCAAGGCGAGCCATTCGCAGAAG
>NZ_DATKFP010000175.1:0-1971 GCF_035511395.1 Sphingobium sp. | reverse complement strand
GCATCCTCAACGATACGCAGGTCGTACCGGGCGACCCCGGCCGTGGCTCACCCACTGATCCGCAATCGGCAAGCGGCAACCAGGGCAAGGCGGTGGAGGCTCTACGTCCCTTCTCCATCCGGCAGTTGGTGCCATGCCTGCGCACGGGTGCCGAACGCTTCGGTTGGAAGGAGCGCCAGGCCAAGCCCGGCAGCCGTCGTGAAGGCCGCTGGCTGATCGGCATGGGCATGGCCTCTGCGATCCGTGGCGCCCCGATCATGCCGGCGGGTGGGCGTGTCACCCTCGACGCCAAGGGTATCGTGACTGTCGAGAGCAACATGACCGACATGGGGACGGGCAGTTACACCATCATCGGCCAGACGGTCGCGGAGATGATGGGCCTGCCCCTCGACCGCGTTGTGGTGAAGCTTGCCGACTCCGATTTCCCCGAAGCATTCGGAGGTGGCGGACAAGGCGGTGCCGCGTCCGCCACGGCAGGTGCCTACGCCGCGTGCATGAAGCTGCGCGAAGCCGTCGCTGCCAAACTCGGGTTCGACGCTGCCGATGCCGAGTTCATCGACGGCGAAGTTCGTGCCGGAAGTCGGCGTGCGCCGCTCGCCCAGGCTGCGAAGGACGGTGCGATCACGGCGGAAGACAAGATGGAATATGGCGACCTGTCGAAGCGTTTCGAGCAGCAGACCTTTGGCGCTCATTTCTGCGAAGTCGCGGTGGACGCCTATACCGGTGAAATCCGCATCCGGCGGATGCTCGCCGTCTGCGCGGCCGGACGTATCCTCAACCCCATTACCGCCCGCAGCCAGGTGATCGGCGGCATGGTGGGCGGCGCTGGCGCGGCCCTGATGGAGGAACTGGCTGTCGACAAGCGCTTCGGCTTCTTCGTCAATCACGACCTCGCTGGATACGAAGTGCCGGTCCATGCCGACATCCCGCATCAGGACGTCTTCTTCCTGGAGGAAACCGATCCGACAATGTCACCCGTGAAGGCGAAGGGCGTAGGCGAGCTTGGCATCTCGGGCGTCGCACCAGCGATCGCAAATGCGGTCTATAACGCAACCGGGGTGCGGGTGCGGGAATATCCTATCACGCTCGACAAGCATCTGGCGAAGCTACCGGAGATCATATGACGCAGGGTCCGCAGCGGTTCTCGCGCCGTACCGTGCTGGCGACCCCGGCGATTCTTTCGCTGGTTGGCACGGCGTGCGCCCAAGAGCCGGAACAGCAGCGTGCTCGCGCTGGCAAGACACTGGTCGCGTACCTCACCCGATCGGGCAATACCCGCGTGATCGCGGGAACATTGCAACGAGCGTTGAGCGCTGACCTCTTCGAGATCCGACCGGCAAGTCCTTACCCGGAGGATTATGAGCAGCATGTCGCGCAGGCCACCCGCGAGCGTGACAGCGGGTTCGAACCTTCCTTGGCGGCCAAAGTCAATAACATTGCCGCCTATGGCACCGTCTTCCTTGGATTCCCTATCTGGGGGGAGACGGCACCCCCGCCGATCCGCTCGTTCTTGAAGGCTCACGATCTACGCGGGAAGACGCTTCGCCCGTTCATCACCCACGGCGGATATGGTGTTGGCAATAGTCAGGCGGTGTTGGCTACCCACGCAACCGGAACCGCGATCGCAGACCCCTTCGTCATGGAGGCGGACCAGGAACGGCGCACACTCAATCAGGTCCGCGACTGGTTAGTTAAGACTGACAGCTAAATGTGTCGAACTATTCTGGGAATATGTGGCGTTGAAGCGGCAACCTACCAGCAGCATCATCCTCAAACCGCCGCTTTCGGCAGACTCGGACGTTCGCGTCAGCACGGCTAAATGTCCTGATGTGGTCGACAACTGCCCATAACGGACGGAGCTGCATTGATTTACGCTGCGCTATCTTCCTTGCCCCGAGACTATCGCACCCCATGTTGCAGCTATGCTGAATGAGTGGAGAAAATCATGGGTTTTACAGGGCGCGAGCTGAG
>NZ_DATKFP010000174.1:0-2519 GCF_035511395.1 Sphingobium sp. | reverse complement strand
ATGGCCCCGGTGAACCCCAGGCGGGCGATTGAGACCCGCCGCTTCGCTCTCCTCTGCACCACCGCAAGCGGCAATGCGAGGGTCCTGCGCCAGCTGCTGGAGGGTATCGCCGTACGCTGCGATTCCGCGCCGTTCTATGATTCGAGCGGGGAATTGATCGCGCATCACTCGCGGAGAGGCGGGAAAGTCATCCTCTATCCCTTCGATGCCCGCTGCGCGTCCTCGTCGCCTTTCGACGAGATATCTCATCCTGCCGACGCGCAACGCATTGCCTGCCAGCTGTGCTCGGAGGCCGGCAGCACTGACGACAACGTCTGGCTCGAGACGTGCCGGATTCTGATGGCGAACATGCCACGCTCGCTGTGGAGCGAGGTAAACGCCAGCCTCAAGGCCCTGGTCGACGCGCTGCAGGCGAAGTCCAAGCAGACGCTCAAGCGATGGCTGGGGCATACGTCCTCGGTGCGGACATTCGCGGATGATGCCGACCGCGCTACTGGCGGCGCCCTGTTCATGCTCGCCAAGGCGACCAATCTCATCCATTTCGTGCGGCGGGAAAGAGGGCGTGACGCGCATCCCGGCGCAGGCGACGGTGGACCTCTCGCGTTCCGCGATTTTATTGCCGGGCTGAATGGACGCGAAGGACCAAGGCCGCGGGTTTTCGTCCCACGCAACGAAGACTGCTTCGAGGCGGCCATTCCGCTCATGGCCGGCTGGCTGGAATGCGCAGCGAGCGCGTTGTCTGGATTTCCGCCTCCGCCTGGACGCAGGATCCGGTTCATGTTCGACGAGCTGGCCGATCTACCTCGGTTGGACAGCCTTGCAAGGCTGCTTCCTGAGGAACGCAAGTGTCGGTTGGCGATCGTCCTGACATTCCAGGCACTGGGCCAGATGCGCAACCGCTACGGTTCCCATATCGCCGAGGCCATGTTGGCGTGCTGCAATACCAGCCTGTTTCTCCAGATCTCGACATCGAGAGCAGCCAATGGGCTAGCAAAGCCACTGGCGATAGCGAGGTGAGAATCCGCGCCGCAGGCAACGCGCTCCCAGCGCGGGGCGAAACCGGGCGGACCACCATCGCCGCGCAGCGCCAATTTCGCCCGGCCGTCTCCGAAAGTCAGCTTCATCTCCCGCCTTCGCACGGCTACTTGTTGTTGCCCGATGGTGCGCCGGTGGTTCGGCTTGCCCGCTATGGGCCGGATGTCGCGGTCGGAGGTGCCCCGCGGCACCCCGACTTCGTCCGAGGCGATCCGGAGGACACTCTGTTAAGCCGGCCTCTCGCCAGCGAGGCGGATGACAGTTCGGGTCCCCGCGTCTTTCATGACCCGCTGGTCTGACCGGCGGGTCCGGTGGTTGCTTCCGCGCAGGCGATCCACAATGCACGGACTGCGGCCAACTATTACCAGGACGAGGACTGCCTTGCCGTGGGCGAAGCGGCGTCCACCGCATGGTGGGGGGATGGCGCCGCGGATCTCGGGCTTTCGGGAGCAGTCGGGGGCGACCAGTTTACGCAGTTGCTGATGGGTTTCGTCGGCGATGTCCGGCTGGGAAATATACGTGAGGGCGAAATGCGCCACCACCCCGGATGCGACATCACATTCTCGGCTCCCAAATCTGTCTCGATTATGGCGCAGGTCGCGGGCGATGCGCGCCTTTTCAACGCTCACCGCCAGGCCGTCGAGGCAGCGCTCGGGCACGCCCAGAAGTATCTGGCATCGACCCAGCTTCGCAGGGAGGGAGAAAGGATCAGCGAGGCTACCGGCAACCTCGTCGTGGCTACCTTCCAGCATCTCACCAGCAGGGCGCACGATCCCCAGCTTCATACCCACGCGGTCGTCATCAATGCCACGAGAGGGACAGACAGTACCTGGCGAAGCCTGCAAGAGAAGGCGCTGATGCGGTGCCTGAAGGGGCTGGGTGACATATATGACCAGGAGCTGGCCCATGCCGTGTCGGAACTTGGCTATGGCACGGTGCGCACAAGGACCGGCTTCGAGATAGCCGGAGTACCGGAAGCAGCGCTCAGGGGGATGAGCCAGCGGGGCGCCGCAATTGCCGCCTATCTGGAAGCCCGGAGCAATCCCGGCAAGGCGACGGACGCGCAGAAACGCATCGCGGTTCTCGCGACACGGAAGACCAAGCAGGCGGTCACTGCAGAACAGTTGTCGGTACAATGGCAGGATAGCGCTGCCAGTGCCGGCTTCGGGCGCACACAGCAGTCGCGTTTGGTCGAGGAGGCCCGCAATAGCGCGCGCGAGCGATCCCCTGACGATTGCCTCGACCTGCTGGCGTGGGAAGCGGTCGGTTTCGCTGCTGCCAAGCTCTCCGAGCGCAACGCGGTCTTCGCCGAGCGCAGGCTGGTAGAGGAAGCGGGTGCGTACGCCTTTGGCCGGCTTGGTCAGCGCGAAATCCGCCTCGCTGTCACCGAGGCCCGAACACATGGCGGGCTCATCGATCGCCGCTATCGCACCCCTCACGGCCGCGACCTGCCGGGGTTCACAACACCCGAGAATATCAGCACG
>NZ_DATKFP010000173.1:0-4431 GCF_035511395.1 Sphingobium sp. | reverse complement strand
CAAGGGTATGGCGAGCGTGATCTTCATATTCGGCATCTGGGCGGTTCTTTCGGGCGTATTCCAGTTGGTCACCGGCGTGGGCCGATGGAAGTCCTATGGCGCGCAATGGGCCATGATCCTCAGTGGTGCCCAGTCGGCATTGGCTGGAGGCTTCATGGTGAAGCAGGCTGCCGGCGCCGAGATGCTGGGAATCACCACGGTGGCGCCCTATGCTGCCTTCGGTGCTTTCTACTTCCTTGTCTCTGCGATCTGGCTGACCGTCAGCGATGCGCGCAGGGGCACCCTGAGCACGGCCAGTTGAGGCCTTGAGAGACTGACCTTGGGCAGGACGTTTGGCCCCCCCGCCTCGTGATGGGCGTCCTGCTCATGTGCGCTGCCGTCAACCCCCTTGACCCGGCGGCAGCGCACACCCTTTTAGACAAGCAATAGGCGATCGGTTCGGGCCTCGGCGAGAACGATATCGATCATGGGTTCTTCGAGACCGTCGGCCCTTTCATGGCGCGAAGGTTCCCGACCTCTCGCCGGTTGCAGGCCATCGCGCCTGGCCATCGCCCCATGCCCGGCTGCGGGCTGGCCTATTCATCAATGGCGCCGTTCGCTCCGTGCTTGCAGGCTTTGACCCATTTTGCCGGATCGGCGTTGTGACAATGTCTAGCGCAATAAGGAAATGCATATGTCCCTTGATGACAAGCGTGTCGTGACTTCGTCGGAGGCGTCGCGGGAATGTCCCGAGATCACCGGGGGCCGCCCATGACCCCGGCCACCTATGACGCGATCATCATCGGCGCCGGCCAGGCAGGGCCCTCGCTTGCCGGGCGCCTCGGCGATGCCGGCATGAAGGTCGCGATCATCGAACGGCATCTTGTCGGAGGTACCTGCGTCAATACCGGTTGCCGTCCTACCAAGGCGATGGTTGCGAGCGCCTATGCCGCCCATGTCGCGCGGCGAGGTGGTGACTATGGCTTCTCGATCGACGGCGAAGTCCAGGTCGACATGGCTGCGGTTGCAGCCCGGGCAGCCAAGGTGATCGGGGACGGGCGCGCCGGTAACGAAAATTGGCTACGCGGCATGTCCAATGTCGACCTGATACGGGGGCATGCGTGCTTTGCCGGGCCGAATATGGTGGAGGTCGGCGAACAACAGTTCACTGCACCCAAGATTTTCATCAATGTCGGGGGACGAGCAAGCGTCCCGGCCATGCCAGGCGTGGATGACGTTGGCGTCCTGAACAACACTGACATGGTTGCGCTCGACATATTGCCTCGCCATCTGATCGTGGTCGGCGGGAGCTATATCGGACTCGAATTCGCACAGATGTTCCGTCGCTTCGGATCTGAGGTCACGATCGTCGAGCGGATGGAAAGGTTGATCGCAAGGGAGGATCCGGACATTTCGGAAGAAGTCCGCGCAATCTTGGAACGGGAAGGCATAAAGGTGCGCACCGGCGCGGACTGCCTCGCCTTCGCAAAAGCGGGTGATGACATCGCGGTGTCCGTCAACTGTGAAGCCGACAGCCGGCCGGTGGTGGGCAGCCATGTGTTGCTTGCGATCGGCCGGCGGCCCAATACCGAGGATCTTGGCCTCAAGACGGCCGGCATCGAGACGGATGAACGTGGTTATATCGTCGTCGACGACCAGCTTCGGACGAACGTCCCAGGTATCTATGCGCTAGGCGATTGCAACGGACGCGGCGCATTTACCCATACGGCCTATAATGATTTCGAGATCGTCGCTGCAAACCTGCTGGATGGGGAAGATCGCCGCATCAGCCAGAGAATGCCCGGCTATGCACTCTATATCGATCCTCCACTTGCTCGTGTCGGAATGACGGAAGCGCAGGCGAGGGAAAGCGGTCGCCGGCTCCTTCATGCACGCCGGCCGATGTCGCGGGTTGGGCGGGCGGTGGAAAAGGGCGAGACGCTCGGCTTCATGAAGATCGTCGCCGACGCGGATACGCGGCATATCCTTGGCGCCGCCATATTGGGTACAGGCGGCGATGAGGCGATCCACGGGCTACTCGACATGATGCATGCAGGGCAGACGATCGATACCCTGCGCTGGGCGGTGCCCATCCATCCCACGGTATCGGAACTGATCCCCACCTTGCTCCTGGATCTCGCACCGACCTGACGCGGCCGCCTCACCTCACAGGCCGCATCCCCTGCTCAAGAGGGGCGAGGCGGGGCGCCATACAATGGCTGTCTCCTGCGAGCCCGCGTCACTAACGATCAGTTCGCCCGTCGCCAGACATGGCGACATCTGGTCATGGTCGAGTGCGGTGTTTCACAAGATCTGGGCGCCTTGCGCCATGTCGATACGGTGTTCCTCGATGGCTATCGCCTCTATAGGGCCGCCCTTTGCAAGGCGAGTGGCCTGACCGGGATGCCGGATGACGCCGGCCAGACCATGATCTGATAGGAAGGAGCCGCGTGGCCGTCAGCTTGTTAGCGACGATCCGGCGCTGTCTTCGTCATATTCGAAGCTTCGACCAAGCCTGGAGGTGGCGTGAAGTCGAGGATTGCACCTGTGTAGGTTTCTATCACGAAGCTGAAAGGCGAGCCGTCCTCGCGTGTCAGGATCGCCCTGTGTTCGATAAGTTTTTCGCCGATCGCAAGGGAGCTGGTTTCCGTGCCATCTGCCATCGCTGCGCCGCTGATATCCCAGTCCTCCGGGAGAGGCGACCAAAGAAGTCGGGCAGCCACTGTCCTGCGCTTGAAGTGAAGCGGCTGCACCACATGCCCGAAGGCCGTATCGGTCGTTTCCAGAAGATGATTCATCTCCTCGGACAGGCGTGCGGGGAGATACCAGTTGTCGGCCTTTGACAGAACATGCTCGCCACACCGTAGCTCGACATGGCGATAGGCGACCCGATCCTTCGGGCCCGCCTGCAACTGGTTCCTGATTTCTTGGGAGGCCGGCAGGTTCACGTCCGTCTTGCGATCCGCGACAATGCGGACCTCTTTCGCCATACGGTGCCTGGCGCACCATCGCTCCAAGGTCAGTGTCGCACTGGGATGACTGAGCAGGTCGGCATTCAGTGTCTGCAACTCCGCCAAGACCGCAAGGCGCCCTGCCGGGCTGTCGGGCCAGGCTTGCTGAGCATTGGCCGATGAGATCGAAGATGCGGCCAAAAGGCCAGGGAGGATGATCGTCTTGGCTTTCATTGCAGTTCCTTTGATCCGTCTAAACTGGAAAGTGCAAGTCGCCTTCGCAACTGCGAGCGACCTGGGCGGGCCAGGCTGTAATTCGACGACGCTCCGTCGTTCGCGCGCAACACATCATCGGCGTCGAAGGCCCAGCGACCAAAGACGAGGCGCCTTTCGCCGGCGATGCGCCGAGGATTAGACGCTTGACCGAGCCATGTCTACCTTCTAGTAGGAAGGTAAGAAAACAATATTTTTGGAGGCGGACTTGATGCCTTTTCCAGTTCAAGCCGGCGATGGCTTGGGAACGCAAAGCCCTCTGCGTTGCGGCCTCGTCCGTCCGGCTGGGAGGATGCAGCGTCGGGTAGCATCGACATCCTCCGGCAGGTGCGCGTCCTGTTATTTCTGCGATCCCGCCGCGCACCTTCTTCGATACAATTGCACAAGGATCATGGATGATGCCTGTCGATTCCAGATACAGCGCTTCGGCAACCGCCATCGGTGGTCGCGATGGACGGGTCACTACCCCCGATAATGTCATCGACCTTGCGACCTCGACGCCAAGGGAACTGGGCGGGGAAGGTGCGCCGGATGCCACGAATCCCGAACAGCTGTTCGCAGCGGGCTATTCTGCCTGTTTTCTCAGCGCGATGAAGTTGGTGGCTCAGCAGCGTGGGCTGACCATGCCTGATGAAACGACTGTTCGTGCGACAGTGGGCATCGGCCCGCATTCCCAAGATGGCTTTGGCCTCGTCGTGAGCCTTGCGGTGCAGGTTCCAGGAGTCGATCGCGCGAGCGCCGAGCAGGTCGCCCAGGATGCGCACCAGCAATGCCCTTATTCGCATGCGACAAGGAATAATGTCGACGTGGTCATCTCGATCATTTGAACCAGATGGCCCGAAGGGGGGAGGGGCCAAGCTGGACCATCCAGCCAGCAGGAGGATCGACCTGTGTCTTTCCATGATTTTGCTTACTCACAGCGCCGCCATTTTCCTTTCGAACCACTGACGGGGCGCGCGTCTGGTCCAAACCGTCCGGGCGTCCTCTGCGACGCGGACGATCCAGAAGGTCACGCGGGTTCCACGATGTCGCCTTCTTCCCAAGGCTGGGAAAGCTATCGTCCTGGCCACGTCCGTCCCTTCATCCCCAGCAAGTAGGACATCGAGGAAAGCATCGATGTCGTGCCTTGCCCCGGCAGATCGGGCTTTCGTCCCTGGTTCCAGTATCCCCCTTGTCCACACGAACAGGGTTGATCGGTTGGGAAGGGCGGGCCTGCATGTGTGGAAGC
>NZ_DATKFP010000172.1:0-2316 GCF_035511395.1 Sphingobium sp. | reverse complement strand
TTGCCGCTTCGATCGAGAAGGCGGCGGCCCAAAGCCTAGCAAATCCCTACTCCTCGCTTGAGACACCCCGCGGTGGGTAACAGCCGGAACGCGTTCCTACAATCTTCCGGCTAGAGAATTTTTGAATCTCGTAACTTGCGTCACAAATGCGGATTCGGTAACATGCCAGAGCTTCATGACATCTGCGAAGGTCTCCGGACAAGGAGGCACTTCGCTTGCCCAAGCTCAATTTCCGTCTCGATGAGTCGCTGCATGCTGCCTTGATGCGCCGTGCTCGCGGTGCGAACCTGTCCTTGTCCGGCTTCATACGGCAACTGCTTGAGCAGGCGGTCGACGAACGCAAGCGCTACGTCTTCTCCTCCCAGGACGAGATCCTCGCCACTTCGATCCAGATATTATCGATCGTCGCGACGTCCGTCGGCCAGCAGTCTCCCAAGGCGCTCGAGCAGGGGATGGCGCAGGCCCGCGCTATTCTCGCCGAACGCGGTCTGCTCGGTGGGGAGGATCTCCAGTGAGCATCTTCCGCAACGATATGCTGGGCTCCTGGACGCGCGGCGGGCAGGCGATCGTCCACAACGTCCGCATGACCACCCAGGTCTTTTACCAGACGATATTAGCCGGCTTCATCATCTGGATCATCGGCACGCTTTGGTATGCGTTCGAGAAATCGACCGAATATGAGCGTTTCGTCCTGCTCAAGCTTGCCGAGGCGATGATCAAGGTCGACGCGGCTGGCGGGACCAATGACCCGGTGCAGTTTCGCACGCCAGAAGGCGTGGATTACTGGACTTCGGCGGACTGGCTGGTCGCCTCGGCGCTCGCGAACAAGACCCTGCGGTCTTTCGAGGGCTATCTGCTGCACGGGGCACTGATTTCCGGGCTGTTCGCGTTTGCCATGCTCGGCTGGGCGTGGTTCTATTTCACGCGGACGGGCAGGGGGCTCGGCTCCAACGAATATTTGCGCGGCGCGCGCTTTGGCACCATCCGCCAAGTTCGACGCGCGCTGTGGGGCCAGAAAAAAGGGCCGCTCGTCATCGGGGCCGTTCCAGTTCCCGAAGCCTTCGAGCCCGAGCATATCCTGCTGTGCGGCGCTCCGGGTACCGGCAAGACCAATCTCATCGTCGGCATGCTTGAGGGTATCCGCAAATCAGGCCGTCGCGCGATTGTCTATGACACCGCCGGCACCTTCGTCGAGAAATTCTACCGGCAAGGCACCGACATGCTGCTCAACCCGCTCGACCAGCGGACGGCGCGGTGGTCGCCCTGGGTCGATGTGCCGCGCGACTATCATTATGATCAAATCGCCGAGTCGACGATTCCCGACAAGCATGGCGATCCCTTCTGGGCGAAGGCGGCGCGGGGCACGCTGGTCGCGGTCATGCGCAAACTCGCGCGTCAGAAACACACCTATGTCTCGGTCCTGCTCGATCGGCTCTTGCGTTCGAAGCTCAAGGATCTGGCCGCCTTCGTCACCGGCACGGACGCCGCCGCCTTCATCAGCACGGAAGGCGAACGGACATCCGCCGGCATCCAGGCCGAACTCGCCTCGGTGATGCGCAGCTTCAGCTATCTCGACGATACCGAGGACGCCTTCTCGATCCGCGACTGGGTAGAGAAAGGCGCGGAGGGAAGCTGGCTCTTCATCACGGTGAAAGCCGATCAGCTTCCCTCGCTGCGCCCGCTGATCACGGTGTGGCTCGATATCGCGATCAGTGCGATCATGAGCCTGGCGCCGGATCGCGACCGGCGGCTCTATTGCGTGATCGACGAACTGCCGACGCTGCATAAGTTGCCGTCGCTTTCGGACTTTCTTGCGCGGGCGCGCAAATATGGCGGATGCGGCATATTAGGCTTCCAGTCGTATCCCCAGCTCAAGGCGACCTACGGCAAGGAAGATGCCGCGGCGATCACCGGCTATTGCTCGACCTGGGTGGCGCTGCGGGCGAATGATACGGATACCGCCGATCATGTCTCGATCAACCTTGGTCAGGTCGAACAGGTCGAGGCCAATGAGGGCATGTCCGTGGTCTTGTCGCCCAGCACCGTCCAGCGCTGCGTCCACAGCGGGTTGGGCAGGCCGGGGAATATCTTGGTGAAGGTGCCGCTGCCCTTGCCGTAGCTGATCTTGTAGCCGTGGCACGAGGCGCAGGTAATTGACGCGGGCCAGCAGCGGGCGGGCCACGTCATAGATGACCTTGCTGCCCGCACCCTGCAGGATGGCGTCATAGAATTCGCCGGCCTGGGTGGCCAGTTGCTGGACATTGCCCTTGGTCACGGCCTTTTGCAGATCCTTGTGGATGCGGGCCAGACGCTTGA
>NZ_DATKFP010000171.1:0-5523 GCF_035511395.1 Sphingobium sp. | reverse complement strand
GTCATCCTCGATGATCAGCAGGAGCCTCTGCCCCTCATTCAACGCGGCGCGGTCATCCTCGATCGCCCAGCGTGGCTGGCGTGCCGGGGCGGCAGGGGTCGGAGACGGCGATGGAATGTGCGCTGCTTCCCTCGGCGGGGGCAGGGCGTGGAGTGCAGCGACCGGCATCGGATCGCGCGACGCCACATCGGCGGGGTCATAGATGAGTGGCACCGTCAGCGTGAATGTGCTGCCCTTGCCCGGCGCGCTTTCGAGGTTGATGGTCCCGCCCAGCAATCGCGTCAGTTCACGCGAGATCGAGAGCCCCAGGCCCGTTCCGCCATATTTACGGCTGATCGTCCCATCGGCCTGCTGGAAGGCGTCGAAGATGCTCTTTTGTTGATCGGGTGAAATGCCGATGCCGCTGTCGCGCACGGCAAGGGCCAGCTTCCCGCCGGCAACGCTCGCGATCTCCAGACGTACGCTGCCATGCTCGGTAAATTTGAAGGCATTGGAAAGGAGGTTCTTGAGCACCTGTTCGATCCGCTGCCGGTCGGTTTCGATCGCGCCGGGTACGTTGTCGGCGAGGCTGATCTCGAAATCGAGCCCTCGATCCTTTGCGACGGGCGCGAAGAGCTGACGCAGGTCGCCGGTCAACCGTTGCATCGACACGGGTTCGGGCTGGATCTGGACATGGCCGGCCTCGATCTTCGAGAGATCGAGGATATCGTTGATGAGTGTCAGCAGGTCATTGCCCGAGGATTCGATCGTACGGGCATATTTGACCTGCTCGGCTGACAGGCTTCCGTCGGGGTTGTCGCCCAGCAGCTTCGAGAGGATGAGAAGCGAATTGAGCGGGGTGCGCAGCTCATGCGACATGTTTGCGAGGAAGTCGGACTTGTACTGACTGGCCTGCTCGAGTTCGCGCGCCTTGAGTTCAAGGGAAGCAGCGGACCGCTCCAGCTGATCGCGCTGATTCTCTAGGGTTTGCGCCTGTTCCTCCAACTCACTGTTGGTCTGTTCAAGCTCGACCTGCTGCTGTTCAAGCCGGACCTGCGATTCCTTGAGGGCGCGGCCCTGCTCTTCGAGCTCCTCGTTCGATACGCGCAATTCTTCGCTCTGTGCCTGCAACTCCCCGGCCTGGCGCTGGGTTTCTTCCAGTGCATCCTGCAACCGCGCGCGAAAGCGGGCTGATCGCAGGGCGATGCCGATGCTTGCCGCCGCTTGGGCAAGAAATTCGATAACGAGGACGTCGACCGGGCGAAAGAAGCCAAACTCCATGACCGCATTCACGCGATCGTCTGCCGTAGCCGGCACGATAGCGAGATGGCGTGGCTGATCGCGTCCGAACGCCGATCCGATGGTCAGATAGCGCTCAGGCACGTCGTGGAGGTAGACAGGCTCGCCATCGGTGGCGACCTGACCCAGAAGGCCCTCCTTGAGAGCGAAGGCGATCGGCATGTCGCCATCGGACGGTACACCCAATGTGGCCACCCGGCGAAACGTGCCGCCCTCACCCTTGAACAATGCGCCGCCTTGAAAACCGAGATAGCGCGACAGATAGATGAGGATCGCTTCTCCCAGCTGCTCGACCGACTGGTCGCCGCGCATGGCTTCAGCTAAGCCGAGCTGGCCCGATTGGAGCCAATCCTGCCGGGCCCGTGCGCGCGCGTTGCGCCGCACAAGCAGGAAGATGGCGATCGTAAGGAGAATTCCGACAAGGCCGGAGATCATGCCGCTCGTGACGGCGGTGCGGGACGCATCGGCCATGTCGTCGATCCGGATCTGACGGAGCCGCATTTCCTCAGCCGCCATAGTGTCGAGCTGGGCGCGGATGGCATCCATCTCGATCTTGCCGCGATCGCTCGTGATTATGGCAAGCGAAGCGTTTGCATCGCCCCGGCGCCGGGCCGCGATGCTGTCCCGCAGCTCCGCCAGCTTGGCATCGACATGACGCTTCAGCCCGGCAAGGTTGGCTTCTTGTGCGGGATTGTCGCTTATCAGCCTGGCGATCGTGCCGATTTTCTCCGGCAACGTCGTGATCGCCCTTTCATAGGGGGCCAGATACGGCTCTTTGGCCGTCAGGAGATATCCGCGCTGCCCGGTTTCAGCGTCCTGTATCGTCGAAAACAGTTCATTGAGACCGATAAGCACATTATGGGTGTGACGAATGGATTGGTCGCTGTTCCGCAATGTCTGGACGTTAAAGTAGGCGGTCGCGCCGCTTATCAGAAAAAAAAGAAGTCCCAGAAATAAGCCGGCGATCGACCATGCTCTCATACGCGCGCCGGCGCTCTTGATTGACGTCACTTTAGACATTGCCGGGGAAAACTCGCTTGGAAGATATGCTCGATGGGCGTGGCGATTGTCTCCGCACAAGCAAGCGCCGCGCCCCATAGGCGCCAAATTCGATCAGGATGCAAGGTGGGAGTAAAACGGCCGATTACCAACGTACGACAAACGCGATGACCAAGCCGGCCAGCGAGAATTCCTGCACGCTTCCTCGAACCTCCAGCAGCGGCCTGGCCAGCCCCTTACCGGTCGCTGAGCCTATGCAGTCCACAAAGATATCGAGGAAGATGCCGATGGAAGCATCGCGGTTCATGAAGCAGCTCGCACGCCAGTCGGCGAGGCCGCGGACGATGAGCGCAATGATCCAACGCACCTTATTTACCCGGCGCGCGTTTGTTAACGTGCGATTGAGACCCTGCCGGCGCCAGCCTTCCGGACATGATTGCGTTTGATCAGATAGCTTCCGACCAATGCCGCTGCGAGGCCGAAAGGTCCAACCCGCTTTAACAGCGAGGTAGCAGCAGCGCCCAAAACCAGTCCGCCGGTTGCGCTCATGCCGGGAGTGCGCCCGGCCAACTTCTTGCCCGCTAAGGCACCAACAATCTTGCCGATCATATAAAATCCCCTTTCAGCCTCATCAAACTTTTCGTTGCGAAACCGGTTCCATCAGGCGCCTTTCTAGTGGCTGGGAATCACGCGATCCTTGACCGAGGCGGGATGTTCGCTGATCGGAACGACATACTTGATCTGGATCGACCATCTCGCAACCACCTTTCCGAGAAGTACCCTGGACGCCTGAGCGTCAGCGAGGTGGGCAGAAGGGGAGCGAATTGATTTTATTTGCCCGCGAGGAAATGAGTCAGGATTGGCCGTCGCCACAAGAATGCTGAATTGGCGAAATATCGGCGAATGGAGATAAAGTATATGAGGCCCGGTGCCCGAAAGGGAAGCGAGAACTCTATCGGCAGACGAAACTGAGCGTAAGTGCGGCGGAGGCAAAATGTCGCATTGCCTCCGCCCTGCGAGCAATCACCAATTGAAGCGCAGCGATCCCACCACGGTACGCGGGCCGCCATAGTAGCAGCTGTTGAGGAAGGGGCACGCGCTGATATAGGTCTTGTCGAACAGGATCGCGGCGTTGACCGATATGCTCCAGCCTTTCAGGCCTACCTTCGCCAAGTCATAGCCCAGCATGGCGTCGACCAGTGTGAAACCCTTGGTATGGAAGCGCTGGAAGGTGGTCACGCCATTGATGACCGCATAGTTGGTCGTGCCGTCGGATCCGCTGACATAGCGAACGCCCGCGCCGAAACTGAGGCCAGACAATATGCCTGTGACATTTGGTGCCTTGCCAAAATCATAGGAGAGGAAGGAGGAGGCGTTCCATTTTGGCGTGCCGAGCTGGCGGGTGCCGGTGGTGGTCGGCGTGCCGCTATTGGTCGCGGTCGACGCGATAGCCGGCGTGCCTTCGGTGATGATCGCGTCGGTGTAGCTGGCGGTCGCGACGATATCGAAGCCGGGAACCACTTCCCCGCGTCCTTCGAACTCGATGCCGCGCACGCGCGTCTCGCCGATCTGGATGGTCGCGTTCGCGGGGATGCCGCCGGTGCCGGCGCGCGGGTCGGACACGGGATTGCCCTGGCGCTTGAGCTGGTAGACCGAGGCGGTGAACAGCGCATTGATGCCGGTGGGCTGATATTTCAGGCCTGCTTCATATTGATGGCCGGTAATCGGTACGAAGGGCGCCGTTTCCGTCGCAGTCACATAGCGGGTGCCTGCCTGCGGTTCGAAAGATTCCGAATAGCTGACGTAGGGCGACAGGCCGAACTTGAACTCGTAGAGCGCGCCCAGGCGCATAGTGAATGCGCTCTGCGACAGTGTCGTTACCGGCGCGGCGCGCGCGGCGGCGGTTGTCGGGTTGAGGTTGAGCGAGGTCTGCTCATACCAGTCCTGACGCCCGCTCGCGATCAACTGGAGCCGGCCGATCGCCATCTGATCCTGGAAATAGACGCCCAACTGGTCGCGCTTGCCATAGCCGTTGGTGTAGTTGGGCGACAGGATGGTGAGGTCGAAGCTGGGCAGCGTCCCCCCATAGACCGGTGCGAACAGGCTGAGATTGGGGATGCTGGTCAGCGGATTGCTGGTCTGCCCGCTGTTGAACTGCTGGACATTCTCGCCAGTGATGCGCTGATAGTCGACGCCGACCAGCAGATTGTGCTGGATGAAGCCTGTCGCGAACCGGGCGTTCAGATGATTGTCCATCGTCAGCGTATTGAAATCTTCGTCCGCGCCGCCGCCGCCGCGCACGATGGTCGAATAATCGCTGTTGCGGCCGGTTCCGGTGCCGGTCGTTGCAAAACCCGATGTGTAGATTTGACGATAGGACAGTTTGTTGTTCTGATAGCGCAGATTCGAGGCGAAGCTCAGATGCTCGTCGAAATCATGGCGGAAGAAGGCCGCGATCGACTTGGCCTTGTGGTCGTAGCGCTCATAGCCTGGATCGCCCGTGTTCATGTCGCGCGGCAGGCTGCCATAGGGGTTGGGCAACACGGTGCCTGCCGCTGGTGTACCTGAATAGCCGCCCCCATGTGGCGTATGCTGATAGGTGGCGATCAGGGTCAGGCTGGTCGCTGCGTCGGGAGAGAAGGTCAGCATCGGACTGACATGCCAGCGCTCACTGAACGTCCCCTCGGCCAGATTGTCGCCCTTCTGCCAGCCTCCGACCAGACGCGCCTTCAGTCGACCTTCGCTGTCGAGCGGCTGGTTCACGTCTGCGGTGAAGCGGAATGTGTCATAATCGCCGATCTGCCCCTCGAACCGGCCGAATGCGGTAGCTTCGGGCATCTTGCTGGTCAGGTTGACCATGCCACCGGGCGTGGAATTGCCATAGAGCACCGATGCCGGACCCTTCACGACGTCGATATGGTCGACGCGGTTGAAGTCGATCTGCGGCGTGGAATATGGGCCGGCGATCAGGCGCATACCGTCGAGGAAGACGCCCGGCGAAAAGCCACGCAGCACCAACTGGTCATAGCGGGTCGCCAGCGCGCCGCGCTGATTGGTCGAGACGCCCGCGACATAGCCCAGCGCCTCGTTGATCGACAGCGCGTTGCGGCGGGTCAGCTCTTCCCGATCGATGATGGTGATGCTCTGCGGCGTCGCGATCAGCGGCGTGTCGGTCTTGGTGCCCGTGCTGGTCTTGTTGTCGTTGATGCCGGTAACGATGATCGTGTCGGCGCTTGATTCGGCGGC
>NZ_DATKFP010000170.1:0-5390 GCF_035511395.1 Sphingobium sp. | reverse complement strand
ACCATCTCCGCTGTGTTCATGAGGATGAGCACATCATCCTCGACGACGAGCGCGACGAGCTTTCGAAAAGACATTGGCTCTGCGGGCGTCGGATGGGCCTGGGCTTGACGGTCATTGAAGCAACCAGCGCGGAAGACGCCATCTCGGCGCTCCAGACCACGCATGTCGACATGCTCATCACGGACGTCAATCTTTCAGGTATGAGCGGTCCTGAACTCGCTTTCCGAGCGAGAGCCTTTCTTCCCGATATCCGTATCATTTTCGCGACTGGTGATAGCCAGCTTGAATATGACCGGGCGGATGCCCGGATTGCGCTTCTTGCCAAGCCTTATGACGGTAAAGCGCTGTCCAATGCAATTGCCAGCGCAGGCGTGGACGTGAGCGCTGTCGGCAGCCGGCAAGTCGGCGCCAGAGCGAAGGAAAAATAGGTGGATTGCTAGGCGCCGATTGCCGGATCATGCGTTTTCCCCTGAGGTGCGAATGGAGGTGGCGTGCGAACAGCAATTGTAACCGGCGGCGCTCAGGGAATCGGCAAGGGCATTGTTCAGGCAATGTTGTCGCAGGGCTGGCGCGTGGCCGTGTTGGATCGGGATAGCGAAGCAATTCGTGATCTTGCCGCAGAGAATCCCTCTGCCAATCTTATCGCGATACGCGCGGACGTCATCAGAGAACAGGATGTCTCCGGCGCATTCGAGAAGATCGCTTCCTGGATGACGGATAGTGGCGAAGAGGCGGGCATCGACCTGCTCGTCTCCAACGCGGGCATAGCCGATCCCATGAGCGGCCCTGTCGAGCAGTTGGAACTCAAGAAATGGCGGGCATGGCAGGATAGCCATGTGACGGGGGCATTCCTGATGGTCCGTTCGGCCGTTCCGCTGCTGCGGCAGCGCCAGGGATCGATTATCATCATGGCGTCGACGCGCGCAGTTCAGTCAGAGCCGAATACGGAGGCCTATGCGGCGGCCAAGGGAGCGCTTTGCGCTTTCAGCCATGCGCTTGCGATAAGTCTTGGCCCAGACATTCGCGTTAACGCGATCCTGCCAGGATGGATCGAAACTCGGCCCTGGGCCAAGGCTGGAACGCGCGAACCGGTCGAACACCGCGACATCGATCGTAGCCAGCACCCGGCCGGCCGCGTCGGAGAGCCGGCAGATATCGCAGCGACTGTCTTGTTTCTTGCATCGGAAGGGGCTTCGTTCATCACTGGTCAGCAAATCACGGTCGATGGCGGCATGACCCGCAAAATGATCTACGCGCACTGAACGAGGCAGGGTGGACAGGAATCTTCCCTCGTTCGATTGCGGGCATCCTGGGACCGGCCCTCATACCGGTGGTTCTGGCGCTCCCGCGTTCAGGCCATTCCGCATCAATTATCCGATGCAGGTTCACCATGGCACCATGATTGATGACAAGCGTTGGTAAGGGACTATTTCGAGAGGAAAATTATGCCCCATCACAAGGAAAGAGAAGCACGCAAGCCGACTGCCCGTCTGGCGTGGTACCTGCTTTTTGCATTCATAGCTGCTGGCATCCTGGTATTTGCCTGGACAAATATGCATGCTTGAAAGGCAGGTTTAGAGTTTTTCGTGCGATGACATGCCCATCATTGCTCGCCAGGTCATGCGATCGTCCAGTCTAGACACTGAAGATTTCGCGTCAGATCTTGCGAGTATTGCCGGAAAATTTCGAACCGCCCATATTTTCATCTTTTTGCGAAGGGAGAAGGCTGGGTTACACCCCGACATGGCTTTCTCCAGATCCAAGATCAGTTCAGAACTTAACTTCCTCCTTGTGCGTTGGTTCATGAACCGGGCCGCCATTGCACTGGCTATGGCCAAAGCGGCGATCGTACGAAAAGGGGTTTCTGCCTGTTCAACATCCGGGGGATAGCGAACTGGTTGGGTCATCTCATATTACGCCGGAACGCATCGAAAGCTGACAGCGCAGCGCTGAAGCACCGGTCTCACAGTGTCCTTCGATAGAGTATCAGGGACGCGAGGCATCTCTGTCGGTCTGGGGATAATCCTCGAGTTCGACCTCGCCAAGGATGTTCATGACAAAGCAGCATGCCGACCGCCTGGTAAGTAAGGCGTAGACGGGGCGGCTGGAGACAGGGGTTCGATAGATTCGCTCGCGGATATCTTGCCGCAGCATCGCGGACAGGCGCGACCGGGCAAGTCCATTCCCGTCCGCCTCTGCGTCAGACTTCAATCCTTCCCGCTTCATCAGGCAGGCATGGCAGGGGCGTCAGGGCTGTGCCCGTTCGGTCCCATTGTCGGCATTCACCTGATCAGCACCGCTTCTGTCTGTGCGGAAATAGCCTAGCGACAGAACGACCGCGAGAACGATAATCGTCAATGCAAGGCTGACATAGAGAATTGAGCGCGTGACGGGCGTCCTGGATCCACTTCGTGCTTCCTCCTTGGAGAGATGAACCACGGTTTCTCCGTCTTCTTGCCGCTTTTCCATATCGAATCTCCTGCTCAATCTCGCTCAACGTTTCACGGGAGCGATCCGCCAGACGGTGTTCGACAGATCGTCCGCGACCATCAGCGCACTTCTGACTGGATCGAAAGTGACGCCGACCGGACGGCCGCGCGCATGGCCATCCTTGATGAAGCCGGTCAGGAAATCCTGCGGCTTGCCCACCGGCCGGCCATTGGCAAATGGGATCCAGACAACCTTGTATCCCGACAGATCCTGCCGGTTCCAACTGCCGTGCTGTCCGACGAAGGCGCCCTGCGCATAGCGGTTTCCCAGGCCGGGGCCTGTGACGAAGCTGATGCCGAGCGCCGCGACATGCGATCCCAGCGCATAATCGGGCCTGATCGCACGACGGACCATATCGGGCTTCTGGGGATGCACGCGCGGGTCCAGATTCTGACCCCAATAGCTGTAGGGCCAGCCATAAAATGCGCCAGAGCGAACGGACGTCATATAATCCGGCACCAGTTGCGGGCCTAGTTCGTCCCGCTCGTTGACCACAGCCCAGAGCGCACGCGTCTGCGGGTTTATCGCCAAAGCCGTCGGGTTACGGATGCCCGACGCATAGGTCCGATGGGCGCCACTGAGCCGGTCAATCTCCCAGATGACGGCGCGGTCCTCTTCCACGGCCATGCCGCGCTCGCCTATATTGCTGTTGGATCCGATCCCGACATAAAGCCTGGTGCCATCCGGTCCTGCTGCCAGCGACTTGGTCCAATGATGATTGATGCGCGATGGGAGTTTGGTCACTTCTTCGCCACGCGTTGTGATGCGGGTCATGCCATCACGATAGGCAAAGCGGAGTAAGGCGTCCTGCGTCGCGACGTAGACCGCGCCGTCGACGAAGGCGAGACCATAGGGCGCGTTCAGACCTGTGATGAACTGGGTGCGCAGTTCGGCTGTCCCGTCACCATCGGAGTCGCGCAGCAATGTTATGCGATTGCCGCCTTTCACCGATGTCTTGCCCATGCTCTTGATATAGCCAGCGATCACATCCTTGGGGCGAAGAGCCGGGGCGGAACCGCCCGACCCTTCTGCCACCAGGATGTCACCATTGGGCAGCACGAGCGTCTGGCGCGGGACGGCGAGACCTGTTGCCAATGCCGTGACCTTAAACCCTGCGGGCGCGCGGGGCTGATCGCCATTCCAGCCTGCCGGCGTCGCGATTTTCATCGGCGGCAGAAGCGTCTGGCGCTGGTCCGGCAAATCCGGACGGGCACCCGCCTGGTCGAGGCCTGGCTGGCTGCTGCCGCAGGCGGCAAGCGGCAGGACGAAGGCCGTACCCAGGATAAGGCGCAAGGGGCGGCGAGGGCGGATCACAGCGTCTTCCCCGAATTGGCGTTGTGGGCAGACCAGCCTGCGGCGAGGACGAGGAGGCTAGTGACTGTCGAAAGTGCGACGCCGGCCGTGCCGACAGAACTCCAGCCGTCCTGGCTGTGCTGGAAGGCATCGATCAGGCCGCCTATCCAGGCGGCAGCCAACAGCGTGGCGTAGAGAATGGCTTGGCGTGTCCGCAGACGGAACGCGGCGATTATCGCCCAGAGGAGGGCGGGGCCGCCACCAATCAACGCCCCCGTGATGAGCCACGCGGCAAAATTGGTCCACTGGATTTCTGCCGTGTTCAGATAAGTGATGTCCGCGATCAAGGCGGCAGGAAAAAGCGCGAGCGGCCAGGATAGCAGCAGCGCGTGCAATGGGTGGAGCAGAGGCCGGATATGGGGCGCTGCAGTCGGCAAGGCATGTCTCCCGGTAGGATGTTATGCCAATGCCCGACGCTGACATTGGTTTCCCGCCGAGCGCAATTCATCCCGTTGTTACGAAACAGAAATCATTGAACCGGTGGGCGTCTGGCGTGTTGGAGGCATAGGCTGCGCCATGAAGGATGCGGCGCAGAAGGGGTGACACGGGCGCGATGCGCGATCGATGGATCTGGACGATACCAATCGCAGGGATGGCCTTGGCGTTGACCGGATGCAATGGCGAACAGTCAACCCTGCATGTTTTCGGCGCCGAAGCGCGGCAGGTGCGACAGATCGCGTTGATCCTGGCAATTGGCGCCGCTCTCATCGCTGTGATCGTCGCCTCGCTCTACGTCCGCGCGGTGCGAGCGCCCGAAGGTCGCTTGAGCCATGAACAGGGGATGCGGCTGGTCCTTTGGGTCGGCGCGATCGGCCCCGCGCTGATTCTCGGCGCGCTGTTGCTCTATGCCCTGCCGACGATGCGGCCGCGGTCCACTGAGGCGGGCGACCTCATCATCCGGGTGGAGGGTGAGCAATTCTGGTGGCGCGTGGCCTACCGGCCGGCGGATGGCCCCGAATTGGCTTCCGCCAATGAAGTGCGTGTACCTGTGGGGCGCACGGTGATTTTCGAGCTGACCGCGCAGGATGTGATCCACAGTTTCTGGATTCCAGGGCTGGCTGGCAAGATGGATATGATCCCCGGACGGACCAACCAGCTGGTCGTGCGCGCCGAAAAGACCGGTCGCTATCGGGGCGTATGCGCCGAATTTTGCGGGCTGAGCCATGCGTTGATGGCATTCGACGTCATCGCGATGGAGCCGGCCGCCTTCGACGCATGGCTTGCTGAGGCGAGCGCCGTCGTGCCGCTGCCTGCAATTGCCACCCCAGGCCGCACTTTGTTCGACGCGCAGGGCTGCGGCGCCTGCCATGCAATAGGCGGTACCCCGCACAAGGCAACCATTGGACCCGACCTCAGCCGCTTTGGCGAGCGGATGACGCTGGGCGCCGGGATATTGCCGCCCACAATTGAGGCTGTCGCCGACTTCATCCGCGCCCCGCAACAGGCCAAGCCCGGCGTACGCATGCCAGCCTACCCGCAACTGAGCGATGCTGATGCGCGGGCTATCGCCCTCTATCTCAAGGGGCTGCAATGAGTCTGCACGATCA
>NZ_DATKFP010000169.1:0-20602 GCF_035511395.1 Sphingobium sp. | reverse complement strand
GGGCGCGGCATCGAGATAGAGGATCAGCTTCTCCACCTCCCCCGCCATCAACGCGCGGTCGCCATTGGCCAGGTCGACGATCCTGCGGGCGAGGTCGGTCGGCAGGCGCAGCCCATTTTCGCGCGCGATGCCGATCGCGATCTGCTCCGCTTCCCGCGCGTCGGGCTGGTAGGAAATGAAAGCCATGGTCGCCTTGTGATCGAGCGCCAGCTTGACCAGCTTGGACGTGGCCTTGAGCGCGCCCGCCACGGCGATCACTGGATTGCCAGCAGCCTCCGCCTCCAGCAGCGCGGTCAGTGCCGGCACCGATTCCTCGCCCATGCCGGTGACGCGCACCCAGCGCCGGTCGCCGAACATGGAAAAGGACGCCGCCTCGTCGGAGAGACGCGCGGGATCATCCTTCAGCGTCGAGCCGTCGAGGTCGATCCGCTCCGCCTGTGGCCCCATCGCCCGTTCCAGCCGCTTCGCCAGTGCCTGGCTCCCCGCTTCGTCAGGGCCATAAAGCAGGAAGAAGCGTATGTCTGCCGAAGCCCCCTGACTTGGCGCGTCGAGCGCCTTTTCGATCTGGCCGCGGCTGGCCTTCAAGGATTCGCCGCCTTGCGCGAAAAGAGCGCCAGCCGGGTGACGATCTGGTCCGCCACCGTCTGCGACAGCCGCTCCAGCGCCGTATCTTCGGCCGCGATCGTCGCATATTCGCTCGACGTGACGTCGATGCCCGCATCCGATCCGGCCGTGTCGTCCAGTATCTGCGCCCCGGTCGCTTCATCGACCAGTTGGTAGCGCGCCCGCAGCGTCCGTCGCTCGCGCGTGATGGCGGCGTCGGAACGAAGGCCGAAACCGGCGATATTGTCGTCCAGCTTCACCACCAGCTTGTAGCGCGGGCCGCTGCCGCCCTGCATCGCCGCAAGCCGATCGTTGAGCGCATTGCGCACCAGCCAGCCGCCCTTGCCCTCGATCGGCGCGACCTCGACATTGCCGAGTGTCTGCGCCACCGGGCCATGCCCCCCCCCGCCATAGACCGGGCGCAACCCGCAGCCGGTGAGGAGCAAGGAAAGGGCGACAAGGGGAAGGATGCGCTTCATAGAGCCTCTCTAACCGCTCTCACGTCCAATTTGAACTGTGCTCCTGCGAAAGCAGGAGCCTAGGGTTGAACAACCTGCCCCCCATCCTGGACTCCTGCTTTCTCAGGAGAACAGAAAGCGATTTAGATTACCAGATTCACCAGACGATCCGGCACCACGATGACCTTCTTCGGTGTTGCGCCGTCGAGGATGCGGACCACATTGGGCGCGGCCAGGGCCAGCTTTTCCAGCTCGTCCTTGGGTGTACCCTTGGGCACGGTAATGGTGTCGCGCAGCTTGCCCATCACCTGACAGGCAATGGTGACTTCGTCGTCCACCAGCAGCGTCGGATCGACCGCCGGCCAGGCCGCGTCGGCGATCAGGCCGTCCTGGCCCATTTCGGCCCAGCCCTCTTCGGCCAGATGCGGTGTCATCGGCGCAACCAGCAGCGCCAGCGTGCGGATCGCGGCCGTGCGCGACGCGGACGGCTTGGCCTTCTCGATCGCATTCACCAGTTCGTAGATCTTGGCGACGGCCTTGTTGAAGCCCAGCGCCTCGACATCCTTGGCGACGCCATCGATGGTCTGGTGCAGCTTGCGGTCCAGCGGCTTGTCCTGACCTTCGGCACTGGCATCGGCCTCGCCGAACAGGCGCCAGACGCGGTTGACGAAGCGCCACGATCCCTCGATCCCCGCCTCGGTCCAGGGGAGGTCGCGCTCGGGCGGGCTGTCGGACAGCATGAACCAGCGCACCGCGTCCGCACCATATTGGGCGATGATGTCATCGGGATCGACGACATTCTTCTTGGACTTGGACATTTTCTCGACGCGGCCGATCGTCACCGGCGCGCCGCCCTCGACCATGACCAGCCCGTCGCCTTGGCGCACTACATCCTGCGGCGCCAGCCAGGCGCCTTCGGGCGACTTGTACGTCTCATGCGTCACCATGCCCTGCGTGAACAGGCCGGTGAACGGCTCGGCAAAGCCCAGTTGCCCCATATGCTGGAGCGCGCGGGTCCAGAAACGGGCGTAGAGCAGATGCAGGATCGCATGTTCCACGCCGCCGATATATTGGCCGACCGGCAGCCACTGCTCGACCGTGGCGCGGTCGAACGGCCTGTCCTTGGGCTGGCTGGCGAAACGGATGAAATACCAGCTCGAATCCGCAAAGGTATCGAGCGTATCCGTCTCACGCACAGCGGGCTTGCCACAGGACGGGCAGTCGACATGCTTCCAGGTCGGATGGCGATCGAGCGGGTTGCCGGGAATGTCGAAGCTGACATCCTCGGGCAGTACGACCGGCAACTGATCCTTGGGCACGGCCACCGGGCCACAGCTTTCGCAATGGATGACCGGGATCGGCGTGCCCCAGTAGCGCTGACGCGACACGCCCCAGTCGCGCAGACGGAACACGGTCTTGCCTGCGCCCCAGCCTTCGGACTCGGCGCGCGCGATGACGGCGGCTTTCGCTTCTTCCACGGCCATGCCGTCCAGGAAGCGCGAGTTCACAAGGTTGCCGGGGCCGGTATAGGCTTCATCATGGATCGGCTTGTCGGCTTCGCCATCCAGCGCGACGACGCGTTCGACCGGCAGCATATATTTACGCGCGAAGTCGAGGTCGCGCTGGTCATGCGCCGGCACGCCCATGACGGCGCCGGTGCCATAGTCCATCAGCACGAAGTTCGCGATGAAGACGGGCAGGTGCCATTCGGGATCGAACGGGTGCGCGACCGTCAGGCCGGTGTCGAAGCCCAGCTTCTCCGCCGTCTCCAGCTCGGCCGCGGTGGTGCCGCCCTCCTTGCACTTCTCGATGAAGGCGACCGCGTCCGGATTGTTCGCGGCGACGGCCTGCGCCACCGGATGGTCCGCCGCGATTGCGACGAAGCTGGCGCCGAAGATGGTGTCAGGGCGCGTCGAATAGACCTCGATCTCGCTGTCGAAGGGCGCGACCGGCTTGAAGTGGAATTGCAGGCCGACCGACTTGCCGATCCAGTTTTCCTGCATCGTCCGTACCTTGTCCGGCCACTGGTCCAGCGTCCCCAGCCCCTGCAACAGGTCGTCGGCGAACTGGGTTATCTTGAGGAACCACTGGCTGAGCTTGCGCTTTTCGACCAGCGCGCCCGAACGCCAGCCGCGCCCGTCGATCACCTGCTCGTTCGCCAGCACGGTCATGTCGACCGGATCCCAGTTGACCGCGCTTTCCTTGCGGTAGACCAGCCCCGCTTCCAGCATGTCCAGGAACAGCGCCTGTTCATGGCCATAATAGTCCGGCTCGCAAGTAGCGAGTTCGCGGCTCCAGTCGATCGCAAAGCCCAGCTTCTTGAGCTGCGCGCGCATATTGGCGATATTGTCGCGGGTCCAGTTGCCGGGATGGACCTTCTTTTCCATCGCCGCATTTTCGGCCGGCATGCCGAACGCGTCCCAGCCCATCGGATGCAGCACTTCATGCCCCGTCATCCGGCGGAAGCGCGCCAGCACGTCGCCCATCGAGTAGTTGCGGACATGGCCGATATGGATGCGCCCCGACGGATAGGGGAACATCTCCAGCACATAGGAGCGCGGCTTGGTGGACGCGTCATCCGCCTTGAAGCTCTGCTGCTCGTCCCAGGTCGCCTGCCAGCGGGCGTCGGCCTCCAGCGGGTTGAAGCGCCTCTGCATCTCTATTCCTTACAAATGCGATCAGGCTGGGCTTGTCACAAGCCCAGCCCCATATGGTTTCGAAACAGGACGTTACGAACGTCCCGAAAGGGAAAGGCTTAGCCGGAGATCGCCATGCGGCGCAGATCGCGCGCCTTGGTGAGGATGATCTCCTCCAGCTTCTGCGTCGTCGCCGCCTTAACCGGCGCGTCGACCCACTGGCCATTCTGGTTGACCTGGCGGCTGGCCGCGACGCGCAGCGCGTCGGCGCGCAGATCCTGGTCCAGGATCGACACGGTCAGCTTCATCCGCTCATTGGGCGTGTTGGGATTGGCGTACCAGTCGGTCACGATCACGCCGCCGTTCGAATCCGTCTGAACCATCGGCATGAAGGACAGGGTGTCGAGCGTGGCGCGCCACAGATAGGCATTGACGCCGATCGTCGTCACCTTCGACGCGGCAAGATCCGCCTTCGGGCGTTCCTTGGAACCGCCCCCGCACGCGGCGAGCGGCAGGAGCGCGGCCAGCAGAAGGCCGGCGGAAACAGAAACGGGAAGGCGGCGGACCATCAGGCATGTCCTAGCTAGAAAAGACCAAAATCAGCCCGCTTCTATAGTGTGCAGGCGATAATGGGCAAGGGGGCGCAACGGCGCAGCGGATCGACCCATCGCGATCCCGGCTGTGCGCCAGTCGGAACATGTCCCTCCGTCATGTGTATTCCGTGCAACAGCTCCGACAAAAAGGGATTCCGCCCTCTAGCCATTGGCGGCTTTGCGGGTGTAGAGCGTTACCAAAGATATAAGTCGGGGACGAGATTCGAATCATGCGTATGAACAGGGGACATTTGACAGTGGCAGGCGCGGCGGTGGCCGTGGCTGGCTTTCTGTTGTCTCCCGCATTTGGCGCAGCGACCGGTTTCACGACGTCTCATCTCGACTCCCGCGTGTCGCTGGGCGCGCTGGGTAGCATCTCATCCTTCACGCCGACGACCAAGGATCCGCAACTGGCGGCCGCCTATGCCAAGGTCGCTGCGTCGGCGAGCCGCCAGGGCTTTCGCTTCACTCCGACCAGCGGGTCGATGAGCGGTCAGCGCTCGATCACCATCATGGTCCGTGCTGCCGAGCGCGTCTCCGACCCGGCAGCCGATCCGGTCGACATCAAGCCTATGGCGTTCAGCCTCAATGGCGCGCACAATTGGCGCAAGTTCGCCCTGCCCGAAGCGGTAGGCCGCAAGGCGCTGGACCCGGTACCGGTCGAAACCATGGTCGATGCCAAGAATTTCTCGCTGGATGAAGGCAAGAAGGATCGTTTCAGCACCAAGGTGCTGATCGAAAGCCGCCGCGACCCGGCCGCGACGGTCCGGAACCCGTCGGCCGACAAGGATTATTCGCTGGATCTGGCCAGTTCCTATTCGCTGACCCGCAACCTCAATGTAACCGCAGGCCTGCGCTACAACAATAATGCCGCGGGTCGCCTGACCCCGATGACCGACGACCGGCAGGACAGCCAGGCCGTCTACCTGGGCACCATCTTCAAATTCTGATTCGGCCGACGGGTTGACCGAATGATCTGAACCTGCGCGCGTGGCGCAGGTCAGACATGGCGATCAAGGGTCGGCGAGCCGCGTCCTACAATACCGCCGCGATCAGCCCCAGCGCCTGCGCCTCATTGGCTTCCAGATACCAGTTTTCGGGCGCCTTCGCCAAAAGCTCGTCCATCGTGACGTCCGACCCCCGAATCAGATTGGCGAACCCCTCATTCTGGATGGCGATCGAGGATTCGATCTCGTTCAGCGTCGCCTTCAGCGTTGCGATGCAGGTGGACAGCGGCCCTGCCAGCTGGATCGCCTTGGTAATGATCCGCTCATGGATCATCAGCCGTGTACCGCGCGTCAGGTAGCGATTCTCCGTCGCGAAGAAGCTCATGAAGGTCGCCCCTGCGGAATAGACAGCCGTCCGCCCCATGAAAACCAGTCGTCGTTCGGGGTAGAGTTCCGAATGGAAGCGGATATCCTCGCCCATCAGCCGGGCAATCTCAGGATCTCCGCCCAAGGTTGAAATCTCGACGACCACCAGCCCCTGCTGCGGTGCGGTGGAAAGGCAATTCTTGAAATGCAGATACATGCCATGGTCGACGATCCCCGACAGCATGATGGCGGGAAACTCGAAATCCTTGGGCGAAAGCATCGGCGCAGTCATGAACATCAGGCCATCCTCGTTTCAGGGCATGTTGCGCTGCACTACGCCCCAGCCCGCAAAAGGTGCCGCGCTTTCGCCAAGAGCGTGGCGCAACAGCTTACGCGCTTGCCGAGCGCGCGGCGCAACAACTTACGCTTTTGACTGGCGCGTGGCGCAACAGGCTGTAAAGAACAGATCATGACCAAAGGGCAGGACGCCGAAAGACAGGGCAAATGATCGCGAAACTGAAAGGGCGACTGGACAGCACCGGCATCGATCATGCCATCATCGATGTAGGCGGGGTGGGTTATCTCGTCGGCGCATCCTCCCGAACACTGGCCGCGCTGGGTCCGGTGGGCGAGGCCGTGACGATCCACACCGAAATGCTGGTGTCCGACGACGCCATCCGCCTGGTCGGCTTCGCCCGCGCCGAGGAACGCGACTGGTATCGACTGCTCACCCATGTACAGGGCGTCGGATCGCGCGTGGCGCTTGCGATCCTGTCCGCGCTGGAACCGTACGACCTGCACCGCGCCATCGCCACCGGCGACAAGGCGATGGTCGCGCGCGCCAATGGCGTCGGCCCCAAGCTCGCCCAGCGCATCGTCAACGAACTCAAGGACAAGATCGGCGCGGTCGCGGTCGGCGGTCCTGTCGGCGTGGGTGGGATCGTGCCGCTGCCAACCGGCAGCCACAGCGCCGACGCGCTATCCGCCCTCCAGAATCTCGGCTTCAAACCCAATGAAGCCAGCAGCGCCGTCGCCGCGGCCGAAGAGGAACTGGGCGAAGGCGCCAGCCTCGACGCGCTGGTGCGTCTTGCTCTGCGGAAGGCGGCGAAGTGAGCGAAGACCGCCTCCTCACTCCTGCGCGTCGTCCCGAGGATGTTGACGCCGCGCTGCGGCCCAAGTCGCTGGACGAGTTCGTCGGCCAGCAGGCCGCGCGCGAAAATCTGCGCATCTTCATCCAGGCGGCGAAGTCGCGTGGCGATGCGCTCGACCATGTGCTCTTCTTCGGCCCGCCGGGCCTGGGCAAGACCACGCTGGCGCAGATCGTCGCCAAGGAAATGGGCGTCGGCTTCCGCGCCACGTCCGGCCCGGTCATCGCCAAGTCGGGCGATCTCGCCGCCCTGCTCACCAACCTGGATGAAGGCGACGTCCTGTTCGTCGACGAGATTCATCGCCTCAATCCGGCGGTGGAGGAAGTCCTCTATCCCGCGATGGAAGACCGTGCGCTCGACCTGATGATCGGCGAAGGCCCGTCCGCCCGCTCGGTCCGCATCGATCTGCCCCACTTTACCCTCGTCGGGGCGACGACTCGGCAGGGGCTGCTCACCACACCGTTGCGGGATCGCTTCGGCATTCCGGTGCGGCTGCAATTCTACACGGTCGAGGAACTGGAACTGGTCGTCCGTCGCGCCGCGCGGCTGCTGGACCTTCCCATTACCTCCGACGGCGCGATCGAGATCGCGCGCCGCTCGCGGGGTACGCCGCGTATCTCCGGCCGGCTGCTGCGCCGGGTGCGCGATTTCGCCAATGTCGCAGGCGCCCCTTCCGTCGATCGCAAGGTCGCCGATGCCGCGCTCCAGAGGCTGGAGGTCGACCAGCTTGGCCTTGATCTGATGGACCGGCGCTATCTGATGATGATCGCCGACATCTATCGCGGCGGCCCGGTCGGGGTGGAGACGCTGGCGGCCGGTCTGTCGGAAGCGCGCGACACGATCGAGGAAGTGATCGAACCTTATCTGATCCAACTCGGCCTGATCGCCCGCACTGCGCGCGGCCGCTGCCTCAATGGTCCCGGCTGGAAGCATCTGGGCCTCAATCCCCCGGCCGGATCGCAGGACGGCCTGTTCGACTGAAGCGATTTCCGATCGGCTGGACTCATCCGATCGGAAATCCCTAAAAGCAAAATGCAACAATCCGAAAGTCATGGCCGTTACGGCAAGGCATCGTTATAGCCTTGCCCAAAGCGCAGGCGCGCGCCAGACGCGCCGGAAACCGCAGGAGTCGAGCCTTGAGGGCCATCGAAAAATTTCCCAACCTCGTCACCATGTTCTTCGCCCGCGCGCAGGAAAAGGGCGACGCCCCTTTCCTCTGGCGCAAGAGTGGCGGCCAGTGGCATGCGCTGAGCTGGGCCGAAACCGCGCGGCAGGTCGCCTCGCTCGCCGCCGCGCTGAAGGCGCAGGGATTGAAGCCGGGCGATCCGGTCATGCTGGTCAGCGAGAACCGCCCCGAATTCTGCATCGCCGACCTCGCCATCATGGCAGCGGGCTGCATCACCGTGCCGACCTACACCACCAACACCACGCGCGATCACCAGCATATCCTGACCGACAGCGGCGCCCGCGCGGTCATCGTGTCGACCGCCAAGCTGGCGCAGGCGCTGATGCCCGCCGTGGTCCGGTCGCAGGCCAGCTTCGTCATCGGCATGGAGCCGCTGCGCGGCGCGCAGGGTACATGCGCCTGCCATCTGTGGAGCGACCTGCTCGCTGCCCATCCTGGTGATGTGGACGCCCTCGCCGCTGCCCAGACCGTCACCCGCAATGACCAGGCCTGCATCATCTACACCAGCGGCACCGGCGGCGCGCCGCGCGGGGTGATGCAGCATCATGGCGCGATCCTCGCCAACGTCGAGGGCGCGGGCAAGGTCGTGGCGGAGGATTTCGGCTGGGGGGACGAGGTGTTTCTGTCCTTCCTCCCCCTCTCCCACGCCTATGAGCATAGCGGCGGCCAGTTCCTGCCGATGCTGCTGGGCGGGCAGATCTACTATGCCGAAGGGCTGGAAAAACTCGCTTCGAATATCGAGGAGGCTCGCCCGACCATCATGGTCGTCGTCCCCCGCCTGTTCGAGGTGCTGCGCACGCGCATCATCAAATCGATCGAGAAGCAGGGCAAATTTCCGACCTATCTGTTGGGTCAGGCGCTGCGCATCGCGGCCAGGGAGCAGGCGGGAAGGACGTCGATCCTCGACCTGCCGATGAAGGCGCTGCTGTCGCGCACCCTCATCCCCAAGATCCGCGCACGCTTCGGCGGGCGGATGAAGGCGCTGGTGTCGGGCGGCGCGCCGCTCAATCCGGATGTCGGCCTGTTCTTCGACGCCATGGGCCTGACCCTGCTCCAGGGCTATGGCCAGACCGAGGCCGGGCCGGTGGTCAGCTGCAACCGCCCCGCCGCCGGCATCGCCATGGATACGGTCGGCCCGCCGCTCGACGGCGTGGAGGTGCGGATCGCCGAGGATGGCGAGATACTGGTGCGCGGCGAATTGGTGATGCACGGCTATTGGCGCAATCCGGCGGAGACGGAGAAGGCGCTGAAGGACGGCTGGCTCCACACCGGCGATATCGGCGAGATCGACAGCCGCGGCCGCATCCGCATCACCGACCGCAAGAAGGATCTGATCGTCAACGACAAGGGCGACAATGTCTCGCCCCAGAAGGTCGAGGGCATGCTGACGCTTCAGAGCGAGATCGGGCAGGCCATGGTCCATGGCGACCGCCGCCCCTATCTGGTCGGCCTGATCGTGCCCGACGCGGACTGGACCCGCGAATGGGCGACCGAACGCGGTATCATGGTGGAGGCCGCGCCGTCCGATCCGGCCTATCAGGCGGCGCTGCGGGCAGCGGTCGATCGGGTGAATGACGACCTGTCGGTGATCGAACGCGTCCGCCGCTTCATCCTGGCCGACGAAGCCTTCTCCATCGAGAATGAGGAAATGACCCCCTCGATGAAGATCCGCCGCCATGTGATCCGCAAGCGCTACGCCGACCGGCTGGACACCCTCTACAAGGGATGAGGCGGGGCAGGGAGGTTATCGGTTACGACCATTTGCAGACGTTATCGGGCTTGCGCATAGTTGCGAGCATGCGACGACAAAAACCTGGGCTTTCCGATTACGGCGTTCATATTTTCGGAGCGCTGTTTACTTCCGCGTTTCTGGCATTCGCGAGGGATCGCGGTTGGTCATGGCCGCTGTCGATCATAGTGCTGATCGCTGTATCAGTCCCAATGGGACTTGGCCTTGCATGGCTCAAAGTTCGATTGAAGGCGCGGTGGAGAAATGTCCGCTAGCCACCCGTCGATATCGTTTGGCGGGCCGGTAATATAATGCGGAAAGCTGCCGGGCGCGAAGCGACCATTTGCAGTCATGCCAGCTTTCATTTTATTATCACCGCCTAATTGGGAGGCATGGATGTCGGAGATCACCAAAACTGTTCGATGGTTGCTCGTGCTATCTTATCTCGGTCTACTTATAGGCCTTGGACTTCAGCGGCTTGAAGGCGGATTTATGGGGAATTGGAGCCTTATTCTTCTAAGCTTCACGATACTCAACCTCGCGTTCATGTGGGACGGCATCGTCCGCTTTGCAAAGAAATAGCCGACCTTCCGCCATCCAGCCCTTTTCGTCATTCCCGCGCAGGCGGGAACCCATCTGCTGACGTCGCCCCCAAGCACAAGGCTGGGGAGATGGATCCCCGCCTGCGCCGGGATGACGATGTCGGGCGCGGTGGCTCCTCGTCCTCCTCCCGCCCTACGCCCGCATCAGCCCATCGATCGCCGCCCAGCCATCCGCGCCGATGCCGCGCAACATCTTGCGATGCACTGCCTTCACCCCCCCAAGCGCCATGACGGCACCGTCCGCCCGCCGCGCCAGCGCCGCGAAGCGCGTCCGCCCCAGTGCCGGCGCGCCGGGATGCGATCGGGTGGGAAAGAGCGGCGATAGTAGCAGCATGTCCGCCCCTGCCCGCCCGGCCGCGACGATTTCCCGCACGTCATGCGCGGGCGCGCTGCGGATCATGCGCCGGTGCAGCCGCTTGCAACCACGCCCGTGCCAGCCATCCGCCTTCCACGCCGCCGCGTCCCGCCTGTCACCCGCTATCAGCAGCACCAGCCGCCGTCGCCGCGCTATCGCGCGCAACGCATCGAACAGGTTCCGCCGCGCGTGCGCCTCGGTGCGATAGTGGCGAAAGAGGATGCCCGCCCTCCCCCTCGGCAGCCGCATCGCCGCGGCCAGCAGGGCATCGTCCGGCACCCGCTCGTCGGTGATCAGCCAAAGGCCGGGCAGCTTTTTGCGGTGGCGGCGGTGCATGGCCATCCCTATAGCAGCGCGCATGACGACCGCCACTTCTCCTGCCGGGCAGGACGCCGCCCAGCGCCTCGCCACGCTCCGCGACAGCATCGACCGCGCCGCCCGCCTGACGCAGCGCACCGCCGACGATATTCGCCTGATCGCCGTGTCCAAAACCCATGGCGCGGACGCGATCCGCCCGCTGATCGCGGCCGGGCAGCGCGTCTTCGGCGAGAACCGCGTGCAGGAAAGCCAGGAGAAATGGCCCGCGCTGCGCGAGGAGCAGGCCGACATCGAACTGCATCTGGTCGGCCAGCTCCAGTCGAACAAGGCGGCCGAGGCGGTCGCCCTGTTCGACGTCATCCATGGGCTGGACCGGCCCTCGCTGCTGACCGCGCTCGCCAGGGCGATGGATGCGGCGGGCAAGCGTCTTCCCTGCTTCATTCAGGTCAATATCGGTGCGGAGGAGCAGAAGGGCGGCTGCGCCATCGCCGATACCCCCGCACTGATCGCCGCTGCGCGCGATGCCGATATTCCGCTGCTGGGCCTGATGTGCGTGCCCCCGGCCAATATCGAGGCCGCACCTTTCTTCGCGCTGCTGGCGAAGATGGCGCGGGAGGAAGGACTGCCGCGCCTCTCCATGGGCATGTCGGGCGATTATGAAACCGCGATCATGCTGGGCGCGACCGACATTCGGGTCGGTACCGCCCTGTTCGGGGAAAGGCCCTCTCCCGCTCGTCCGGTTCCGACGAGCGGGAGAGGAATGCTCAGAAACTCCCGCGCAAAGTGATGCCGTAGGTGCGCGGCTCGGCCAGATAGGACGAGATGAGCTGGTTCGCTATCGGCGCGCCCTGCGCGAACTGGCCGGTGGTCGATGTCGCCGGGCTGCTCGACTGGAGCGGGCTGGAGAAGGAGACCTGGGTATAATCCTGGTTGAAGATATTCTGGCCCCAGAATTCGACCGCCCAGCGCTGGTCCTTGCCGCGAATGCCGACGCGCGCGTTCACGATCGCATAGCCGTCCTGATATTTTTCCGGGAACAGGTCCGAACCGGTATTATAGCCGCTGGTCATGCGGCCATCGACATAGAAGAGCGCCGAAAGGCCCGATGAGCCGATATCCGGCGTCCAGGCGACGCTGGCGGTCGTGACCGACTGCGGCGCGTTCGAGTTGATCGAACCGGGCAGCAGGAACAAGGCCGGGTCGAGCGGCACGCTGCCGTCGCTGCTGCCGACCAGACGGTTGGCGAATTTGGCGCGGGCCCAGGTGAAGCCGCCCGACACGCGGAAGTTGCGCGCCGGAATGACGCTGGCTTCCAGTTCCACGCCCTGGCTGATGAGGCCCGGCCCGACATCGCCGCTATCGCAGGTCCGCGCGGCGCTGAGCGCGCTGTCGCAGCCATTGATATTCTGCACGACGAAACTGGTGCCGTTGAAGGTGTTGAGCTGGAAATTCTTGAACTCCTGCCGGAAGGCGGCGATGTTCGCGCTCCATTTGGGCTGGCTGAATTTCAGGCCCACTTCGAAGGAATCGACCTTTTCCGCCGCAAAACGCAGGCTGGTCACGTCGGCATTGCTGCGCGGCGCGAACACGGCGGGAATGGCGTTGAGGCCCGTCGATCCCAGCTGGAACCGGTCGAGATTGTAGCCGCCCGCCTTATAGCCTTTCGAATAGCTGCCATAGAGCAGCAGATCGTCGATCGGCTTCCAGGACAGAACCGCCGTGCCGGAAAACTCGCCGTCGCTGATCTTGTCGTTGAGGTCGAGCGCATTGAGCGTGGTGGAGCCGTTGCCAAGGCAGCCCAGCGTCAGGATGCCGCCAGCCAGCGTCGCCGCGCTGCCCAGCGCCGCGTTGGTCGCGATCCCCGGCAGGGCCGAGGACTGTAGCGCCGCGCAGGTCGCGTTATTATTGTTGAAATCGGCCGAAAAACGCTTGGTTTCATGGGTGTAGCGCAGGCCCAGGGTCAGATCGAGCCGCTTGGTGATGTTGATGATATTATGGGTGAAGAGCGCCCAATTCTCGCTCTTCTGATGATAGAGCGAGGCAACGTCGCCGGTGCCGGACGGGATCGCCGCCAGCGCGCGCAACCCGTTGCCAAGGCCGGTCGAGATCGCGCCTGCCTGCGCGGCGGCGACCGCAGCGGGCACGCCGCGTCCGATCAGGGCGGCGGTCAGCCCGGCATTGAGCTGCGCCTGCGTGCCCGAAATCAGCGGCTGGGTGGCAAGGCCGCTGCCGCACGCCGCCAACTGCTGCGCCGTGAAATTGCTGTTGACGCTGGCTCCCGCCATCAGGCGACAGGCGGCGAAACGGCCATAATCCGCACCGAAACGGATATTGTCCTGCAACGTCAGCTTTTCATTGGCGTAATAGCCGCCGACCAGCCAGTCGAGCACTTCACCAAAGGCCGACCCCTGCAACCGCAGTTCCTGGGTGAAGGTCTTGAACTGGCGATAGGTGTTGGGATCGCGATAGAGCAGGTCGGCGCGATTATAATCATAATCGCCATAGTCGCGGGATTTATAGTCGCGATAGGCCGTGATGCTGGTCAGCTTCGCGCCGCCGAAATCATAATTGACCTCGCCCGACACGCCCCAGTCCTTGAGCTTGCTGACATAGTCGCGGCCCGGCGTGATGGAGAGTTCGCGGTCATAGGGGTCGGCGGGGATGGTGCTGCCCTGCCCTGCCAGGATCGCGGCGATCCGGTTGAACGGCGCCGTGCTATAACCGCCGCCAGCCGCGGGGCGTCGTTCGCGCGCTTCGACATAGGCCGCGCCGCAGCAGCTTTCGTCGCGATTGGTATAGTCGCCGATCAGGCGGATGGAGAGCGCGTCGTTCGGCTCGATCAGCGCCTGGCCACGCAGGAAATAGCGGTCGCGATCATTGGTGTCGCCGACCTTGGCGCCGGTCGCATCGACCAGCTTGTAGAAGCCGTCGCGCTTGCTCCACACGCCGTCCAGCGCCAGTGCGACGCCGTCGGCTATGGGGCCGGTGACGCGGCCCGACACGCGCCAATAGTCGTAATTGCCGTAGGTGACTTCGCTCTTGGCGTGGAAGGTGCTTTCCGGTGCCTTGCTGATGATGTTGATGAGGCCCGCCGACGCATTCCGGCCGAACAGCGTACCCTGCGGTCCGCGCAACACCTCGACCCGCTCGATCTCGCCCAGTTCGTTGAGGCCCGCGCCGGTGCGCGAGCGATAGACGCCGTCGATGAACACCGCGACCGAGCTTTCCAGGCCGGGATTGTCGCCCACCGTGCCGATGCCCCGAATACGGGCCGAGGCATTGGCTTCGGATCCGGTCGAAGATACGAGCAACGAAGGGGCCAGCTGATTGAGGGTGCGGATGTCGCTGGCGCCGCTATTCTGCATCGCCTGCGCGCCGACGGCCGACACGGCGATCGGGACATCGGACAAGGGGCTGGCGCGACGGGTAGCGGTCACGATGATGTCGGCGCCCGGCTCCTCTGCGGCGGCCTGCGGCGCGCTATTGTCTTGCGCAAAAGCAGGCGCCGCCATGCCCAGTGCGGCGGCGCAAACGGTCGTCAGCCAGAGACTCTTGTCTGTCATGATGGTTCGATCCTCTCCTGACCCGCGCAACTTTCTGTCGCTTCGGGATGTGGGTGATTATGCTGCCACAGCAGGCACAAGGCAAGATAGCCCGGTTTTTCAGCGCTTTCCAAGGGGTGAAGCGGCCCGAAAATCATGTGCTGTTGCCTAACGGCAACGGGTTAATTTCCGGTTTCCGTAGCGTCGGCTTACGATAAGGGAAAGCGCAGGAGCCGGTCTGCGACCGGGACCAGAGCGGCGGCATCCGGCCCCACCACCCGGCGAATCTCGCCATGACCCGCATCCAGTCCCCCCGTCAACGCGCCGAGCGCGGGTAGAATTAGCTTGGTCGCCGATCCCACGAAACAGCGTCGCGACACATGCCGTCCACGCAAGGACAGGCGCAGCTTGGGGTGGAAATGACCGGAAATTTCGGGTCGGGGATCGCCCGGCTCGGCCTCATGCCTGAGCCAGATCCCCTCGACCTCCGCCTCCGTCACGCGCCTCCCCCCCGGCATGATCGTGACACCGACATCATGATTACCGGTTATCCAGGTCCAGTCCAGCCTTTCCGTAAGGGAAATCAGCCGACTCCGCGCTTTTGCGTCGAGCCGAGCGGCCCCATCGCTGTCATGGAAGCTGTCGCCCAACGAAAACACCGCCCGCGCGCCGGTCCTCAACACCAGCGCCTCGATCACGTCCAGCGTCGCCTGGCTGTCATGCGGGGGCAGGAACTGGCCGAAACGGGCATACCAGCTCGCCTTCTCGAAATGCAGGTCGGCCACCAGCAACGCGCCCCGGTCCGGCCAGAAGAGCGCGGCCTCGGGCAGCGCCAGAAACTCATGACCTGCGAACGAAAGGGGAACCATGTCTTGCCTATGCGCCTGTCCGCCCCGGCTTTCAAGAGGCGGGCCAAGCGACTATAGGGGCCGCCATGTCCTACACCGTCGCTGCACTCTATCATTTCACCCGCTTTGACGATCCGCAGGCGATTGCCGCCAACCTGAAGGCGTTGTGCGCCGAGCTTGGCACCTGCGGCACGCTGATCGTGGCGGGGGAAGGGATCAACGGCACGGTCGCGGGCGATGTGGATGCCATCGCCGCCCTGATCGCCCAGATCCGCGCCCTGCCCGGCTGCGCCGATACGGACGTCAAATATGCGCAGGCCCATGAAGCCCCCTTCGGCCGGATGAAGATCAAGGTGAAGACGGAAATCGTGACGTTGGGCGCAGGCGACCTCGACCCAGCCAACCGGGCGGGCACCCACCTCGATCCGGCCGACTGGAACGCCCTGATCGCCGATCCCGACACGGTCATCATCGATACCCGCAACGCCTATGAGGTCGCCTGCGGCACGTTTGAAAATGCGATAGACCCGGCCACCCGCTCCTTCCGCGAATTTCCTGGCTGGTTCGATGACTTCGCCGCCGATCTGAAGGCGCAGGGCCGCACGCCGAAGATCGCCATGTTCTGCACCGGCGGCATACGCTGCGAGAAATCGACCGCGCTGGTGAAGGCGCGTGGTTTCGACGATGTCTATCACCTCAAGGGCGGCATCCTGCGCTATCTGGAGGAAATGCCGCAAGCCGACAGCCGCTGGCAGGGCGACTGCTATGTGTTCGACGAGCGGGTAACCGTGGGCCATGGCCTGAAGCCCGGCGACTTCACGACGTGCCGGGCCTGCGGCCTGCCCCACCCGCGTGAGGCGGAGCATGATTGCCCCGGCGACGAACTGGGCGCCTGGCCGCATCGGGGCTAGGGGGCAGATCAAGCGGCGTGGTCGAAAGACGATCCGTTTACAATGCGGTACCAACGCCGAATGGCCGGCAATGGTCGCGATCCGCCCATATTTTCGCTCGGCCCCAGAAGGAGAGGCGTTATTCCTTCACGGACGCGACCCAGGCCGCGACGTCGGTCGCGACCTTGTTCGCCGCGACGTTGAGCGGGGCGCCGACGCTGTTGGCTTCGATCTTGCCGCTCACGGGCGCGCTGGCGGTGAAACGCTGGCGGGCAAGCGCCACGCCGGCGGGCGTGGTCAGCACCGCGTCATAGGTCACGATTGCGCTGTGGCTTGCGGCATCGACTGTGAAGGCTACCAACTCGCCTGACAGACGCTGACCGCCATCGCCGGAGAACTGACCTGAATCGAGCACGACCCGATCGGTCGTCGCTGAGATCGTCTCCGCCAGAAGGCGACGGAACAGATGGCGCGGTGTATCTGCCCACTGCACCTTGGTCACATAGGCGACCGAGGTCGGCGCGGTCTGCACCGGCACGCGGATCGTATCCAGCATCTTGGGCGCTTCGGGATCAGCCACGATCAGCGTGCGCCCGTCGCCGGCCACTCGTGCCGCCCCGGCCGGTACCTTCTGCGCGGCATCGAGCGTCAGCAACTGCATCGGCGGCTTCGCGCCGATCGACACGCAGCCCGACAGCAGGAAGGCGGCGGTGAGCGCGACCAGCGCGCTGCGGGGTTTCGCGTGGATCATGGTCCGCTTCTCTCTCATCTTGTGGTCCGGCATGCTGGGGTGCGGCCTCATGGCTTATAATCCGGCAGCTTGGGCGACCCGACCAGCGATCCGGCGCCCTGCTGGTCGAGCTTTTCCGCGACGCCGCGGAAGGCGCGTGACATTTCGCGCAGGTCGCGCACCAGCTGGTTCACTTCCGGCATGGTCTGGGTGCTGAAGGCGTGGACGCCCGGCTGCGCCTCACCGATCGTCTTGTCGAGCGTGTCGATGCTGCGCGTCGCGGCCTGCACAGTCTTGCGCAGGTCGCCCATCAGCGGCTTTCCTTCTTCGTTCAGCAGCTGGTCGGTGGTCGCAGCCAGCTTGCCGATCTGCTCCACGGCAACGCCGGTACGCTGCACGGCGATCCGAGCCTCCGCCAGGGTGGCGGCGATTTCCGGGCTGCGGTCAGCCAATGCGCCCGACACGCGCTCCACATTGGCGAGGATGCCGGCGATCGCCTGCTGATTCTTGTCGTTGAGCAATTCGGTCAGCCGCTCGGTCAGGGTCGACAGCCGCTCCAGCAGCTGCGGCGCATTGTTGAGCAATTCACCCAGCGCACCGGGCTTGGTCGGAATGACCGGCACGCCGTCGGGGCATACCGCCATAGGATTTTCTGCCGGGCAGATGATTGGCGGCGCGCCCTTGACCGCACCGTCCAGCACGATCTCGCTGACACCGGTAAAGCCGACGCCGGAAATGGTGGCCGTCGTGCCCTGAAGCACCGGCGTGCCTTCCTTGACGGAAATGCGTACCTTCACGAAGCTCGGATCGCGCTTCCACAACTCGATCTTCTCGACCTGACCCGAAGGGACACCCGAATAGTTGACACTCGATCCCTTGGCGAGGCCGTTGACCGACTGCTTGAAGAAGATGTCATATTCCATGTTGTCGCCCTGCGACAGGCGCGAGAACCAGAAGGCGGCGATCATGACAGCGGCCAGCAGCAACAGCGTGACCGCGCCCACCAGCACATGATTGGAACGGGTTTCCATAGATTATCGCCTTCCGTCCGGCGACGCAGCGGTCGCCTTGTTCTTTTCGCGCTCGACGGCCGCCGTGGCGGCGCGGCCGCGCGGGCCGTTGAAATATTCCTGGATCCAGGGATGATCGAGCGCCAGCAATTCGGGAATCGTGCCGACCGCGATCACCTTCTTGTCCGCCAGCACCGCGACCCGATCGCAGATCGAATAGAGCGTATCGAGATCGTGCGTGATGAGGAAGACGGTGAGACCCAGCGTCTGTTGCAGCTTGCGCGTCTGATCGTCGAACGCCGCCGCGCCGATCGGGTCCAGGCCGGCGGTCGGTTCGTCAAGGAACAGCAGGTCCGGGTCCAGCGCCAGCGCGCGGGCGAGGCCGGCACGCTTCTTCATTCCGCCCGACAGTTCGGAGGGATATTTGGGCCCAGCCTCCGTCGGAAGCCCGGTCAGACGAATCTTGTAGGCGGCGATCTCGTCGCGCAACTGCGGCCCGATATTGGGATAATATTCGCGGATCGGCACCTCGACATTCTCTGCCACGGTCAGGGTGGAGAAGAGGGCGCCGCCCTGGAACAGCACGCCCCAGCGTTTGCGGATCGCCAGCGCCTCGTCGTCCAGCCGGCCGATCATCGGTTCGCCAAAGACACAGATGTCGCCCTCATCAGGGGTCTGGAGGCCGATGATCGATCGCATCAGCACCGACTTGCCAGTGCCGGAGCCCCCGACCACACCCAATATTTCGCCCTTGCGCACGTCCAGATCGAGATTCTGATGCACGATCTGATCACCGAAGCTGTTCTGGAGGTTGCGCACTTTGATGGCGATATCGGCCGTTTCGACCGCATTCTCGATACGGCGATCCTCCGCTTTCTGGATTTCTTCTTCGCTCATCAGTTCCAGCCCACCCAGGTGAAGAAGACCGCGAAGAAGGCGTCGATCACGATGACGAGAAAGATCGCCTGCACCACGGCGGCGGTGGTCCGCATGCCGACTTCCTCGGCATTGGCCTTCACCTGCATGCCCTGATAGCAGCCGGCCAGGGCAATGATGATACCGAAGACGGGCGCCTTGATCAGGCCAACCCACAGGTCGGTGATAGGCACCACTTCGCGCAGGCGCTGGATGAAGGTGATGGGTGGGATTTCCAGCGCTACCCAGCACAGGAAGCCGCCGCCGATGACGGCGACGATAGAACTATAGAAGCCGAGCAGCGGCATCATCACCACGACCGCGAGCGTGCGGGGCAGGACCAGCGCTTCCATCGGCGACACGCCGATGGTGCGCATCGCGTCGATTTCCTCGGTCAGCTTCATCGTGCCCAATTGGGCTGCGAAGGCGGAGCCGGATCGGCCCGCGACCATGATCGCGGTCATCAACACGCCCAGTTCACGGAAGGTAAGGCGGCCGACCAGGTTGATGGTCAGCATCTCCATGCCGAACTGGCGCAGTTGCACCGATCCCTGCTGGGCGATGACGATGCCGATCAGGAAGCTCATCAGGCCGATAATGCCAAGCGCGGAGACGCCCACGACCTCGAAACGCTGGATGACGGCGTTCCACCGGAAGCGGCTGGGATGGCGGATCAGGCTCCAGCTCGCGACCAGCGTGGCGCCGAAGAAGCCCAGCAGGCCGAGCAGTGTCGCACCCGAATTGCACACCGCCTCACCGATCTGGCCGACGACGCGGCGCAGCGGATGGACCTTTTCGGGTCGGATCGCGACCGGTTCGTCCAACTGGCCGACGGCGGCGATCAGGCGACGCGCATCGTCATTGCCGCCGACGACTTCGGCGCCCAGTCGCTTGGCGGTGCGATGCACCGTCCAGGCACCGATCGTATCGATATGGTCGACCTGGGACAGGTCGATGGCATTCACCGGCCCTTGCAAGCCATCCAGGCGAGCAGGCAGGTCGTGGAGGCACGCTATGGCCAGGTTTCCCGAAAGCCGAATTACCGTGCCGCCATCGCCCGTTTCTTCTGCGAGGTCAGCGGCTTTGTTCATCAAGGCGGTTTAGTGGTCCATTATCGGTTGCACGGCAAGCCGAAACGGCCCATCCGCAAGCCAGAACGAAGGGCGGACAGAAAAGTTTCGGAAACGGCATGACGCACTACAGGCTGGCGATCTACGATATGGACCGCACGGTGACTTTCAGCGGCACCTATACGGGGTTCCTCATCCATGTAGCGCGGCGCATGGCGCCTTGGCGGCTGCTGCTGCTGCCCTGCGTCATCCTGCTGATGCTGGCCTATGTGCTGAAGCTGATCTCGCGCCAACGGCTCAAGGAACTGAATCAGGCGCTGATGATCGGCCATAATGTCGAGCGGGCGAAACTGATGCCGCATATCGAAAGCTATGCTGACAAAGTGGTGGCGACGAACCTGCGGCAGGGCGCGGTGGCGCAGATCGCGAAGGATCGGGCGGACGGCTATCGACTGGTGCTCGCGACTGCTTCCTATCGCCTCTATGTAGAGCCGATCGCGCGGCGGCTGGGCTTCGACGCGGTAATCGCGACCGATCATCTGTCGCAGGATCTGCGCTATGTCCGCGCCAAGATCGCGGGCGAGAATTGCTACGACACGGGCAAGCTGCGGATGATCAAGGCATGGATGGCCGCCGAGGCGATCGACCGCAGCCAG
>NZ_DATKFP010000168.1:0-11302 GCF_035511395.1 Sphingobium sp. | reverse complement strand
CGGTTTCCGCTACCAGCCTGTTCTCTGACGCCTTCGCGTATTTCTCGACCAAGTTGACGACTTGGCGGGGGGTGAGTTCCTTGCCGCGATAGTTGCCCAATTGTGGTTGGGTAACACCGATCGCCCTTGCGAGGACCGTGTCCGTGACCGACTTGGTTCCCTTCGCTCTCATGATGCGCCGTTCAAATTCCTTGAGAAGATCGTCACCGTTCATTTTGAAAGCGTCTCCTACGAACACATCAGGCATCCAAAGTGCTGTCCCAACTCAGATCCATCATTCGAGCGACCAGGTCCCTCGAATTGCCAGGGTCTCTGAACACTAATAGATCCGCTCCCGCTGTGTAGTCTCTAAACGATGATTAATCGGTCATTCGCGCAGCCTGCCGAATCGAAGACCGGTATCTGCAGGGAGCCGAGTAATTAGGGCGCCGAATTCAGCATGGCTCGGAAGCGCTGAACCAAGTGGTAGATGCCAAAGCTGTTGGAAGGCTTTATCAGGAACCTGAACGTCACTCCGTAGTGCCGGATCAGGGCCTCCACCGTCGAACTGTTCTGATTGGTAACCAAAACCGAGCGCCCGTTTGAATGGAGCGGTGCGGTCATCCCACAATCGGTAGCCAATCCCACTACGGCGCGGCCAATTGGTAGCGAGAGATTACCGCCATAATACTTAGCCTCCGCGTGAGCTACTACATCGGCGTAAGAGGGGTCTTGATTGGCCCGGCGACAGGCTGCGGCGACAGAAGCGGTAAGCAACAGGAGGTCGAACTCATGCGCGATGGAGGAGGCGCCTCGAACCTTGACGCCAATGTGCGCCTCTAGGTCGACCTTGCCTGGCTTCGTGAGCCGGACGTGCGTGAAGTTGCCGGAGGGTAACCGTCCCGGCGCTAGGCGGAAGACCGCGTACGTCGTGGGGTTGTCCGACCGGTCGCGCAGTTCGGTGGTCCAGTGATCCGCAGACGCAGCCTGGACGAAAAGCGCCAGCACGTACCCCTCGTAGACGTCATGCGCGGCGCTTGCCCCGTTGTAGCCGAGCGTGGCGGCGGTGGAGAGCGCCGCCTGATCGTCGACAGCATGCTAGACAAGGCCATCGAGGCGCCCCCTCAGGGCCGCGAACGTCGGCGCGTATCCGGACACGATGTCGAGCGCCGCGCGTCGCTGCTGGCCGCGCACCCGGTCGTTCTGGTCGAGGCCGATACTTTCCTTGGTCTCCACTAAGTCGCGAGCATCACCATCGGCGTCGGGGCCCGGCATGAAGACGATCTCATCGACCTTGAGCAGTTGCATGGTAGCGAGCTCCGCCTGCGCCAGATCGACCGTCACTGCCTCGGCGGCGTCGATTAACGCACGTGCCACTGCTCGGCTTGCGGTGGCAGGATGAATTCCCGCTTCGGCCTGCTCAGCGGCCCAGTCAAAACCCATACCCCGTAACATCGCGCGCAGCTCAGCGATCAGCCCCTCTACTTCCTCTTCGTCCATGACAGCCCCCGAACGTCAAAATCACCGCTCAAGGAACAATGCATACCGCAGTTCGAAGCGTGGTGAGGCGGCAACTTCTATGGTCGCTGCAATAGGTCTTCAATAACTGGTTTTAACGACGCGAAGCTGTCGCTGCCAGAGAATGTGAACGAAAGGCAGGAATCAGGTGACTGCTTGTTTCCCTCGAACGGCCGCTATGTCGGCGGGAGTCGACGATGCCAGTCCTGCACTCGTGGGTAGGAAGTCGATTTCTCATGGGGTTCACTCCGCCCGAAAGGTTGCTAAGGTGTTCTCATGCGTCGGGATTTGGAACATCTGCCAGCACACAAGCGCCGTGAACTTGAGCGGGTCGTGGCGATCATCTTCGAGGAGTTCGAGGATGCGCTGGCACTTGCCAAGCACCCCTGGAAGAAGCGTGGGCGGATCGAGAAGGTCATTCTCTATGGCAGCTACGCGCGCGGCGGATGGGTCGATGAGCCGCACACCGCCAAGGGCTACCAATCCGATTTCGACCTGCTCGTCATCGTCAACGACAAGCGACTGACCGACCGGGTCGACTACTGGCTGAAGCTCGAAGATCGCCTCAACCGCGAACTGTCGATCACCAAGACGCTGAAGACGCCGGTCAATTTCATCGTTCACACCCTGCAGGAGGTGAACGATGGGCTTGCCCACGGCCGCTATTTCTTCATGGATGTGCGGCGCGACGGGATCGCGCTTTACGAAGCGGTCGATGACGAACTGCATGAGCCCAAGCCCAAGACGCCAAAGCAGGCGCTGGCGATGGCGCAAGAGTATTTCGATGAGTGGTATCCCGCCGCCCTTCAACGGTTCGAACTCGCAAAGGTGGGGCGCGAAAAGGGGTTTTTGAAACCCGCAGCGTTCGATCTACATCAAACGACGGAATTTCTCTACCATTGCGCCCTTTTGGTCTGCACTTTCTACACGCCACACGTCCACAATATCGGCTTCCTCCGCACCCAGGCAGAACGGCTGGACCGGCGCCTCGTCGATGCTTGGCCGCGGGAGAAGCGGCTCGAACGCGCCCGCTTCGAAAAGCTCAAGGAAGCCTATGTGAAGGCCCGTTACTCCAAGCATTACCGGATCAGCGAGGTAGAGCTTGCCTGGCTGGCCGGTTGCATCGAAGATCTGGGACAGGCGGTCCATGCGATCTGCTCGGAGCGGATTGCTCAGCTTCTAGTCGAGGCCGAGGGCGAAGCCGCGTAAGTTTCCGGCCCGCTTGTCATATTCTGCAGTTGCCGTCATGCTGCGGCTGCGTGGCGGGATTTCTGGCAACCACCGCGTGGACCTATTCCGCCAGGCATCATGAACGCCGGTCCTTTGAAGGACGGGCGGCCGGACCGGGCAAGGCCGCTTCCTGAAGCGGCTCGACGACGGCACAGCGCTGGAAGCCGAACACGCCAGGAAATCGGTGCGTTTGGTCTTGCCTGCCCGTTTTGCTCGTGTCCTCACGGCCTCTCAGTTCCATTGCTGGCGAGAATGGTTCGCGATCTGCCGTCGCGACCGAGGGGCCATGCGCGGACACGCGGGCCGACGGGCATGAACCTGACCCCGCCGATGCCGTGGTTACGCTGGATCTTGCCTTCCGGCACGAGGGACCGGCGCTGCTGCGCTATCTCGGCCGCCGCGCCGGGCACGATGCCGCGCCCGATATGCTGCAGGAAGTCTTCGCGCGCGCCGCCGGCAGTGCTCAGGCCGGAAGGCTCGCCAATCCGGCCGCCTTCCTGCGCCGCGTGGCGCGCAACCTCCTCATCGACCGGTCCCGCCGGCGCAAGGCTGACAACGTCATCGTCTTCCCGTTCGATGAAGACCTGCATTCCGCCAGCCTTCCCGAGCAGGAACAGGGGATCGAAGCGCGAGACCTGTTGCGGCTCTACGAAGGTGCGGTCGATGGTCTCCCGGAGAAGACGCGCCGTGTTTTCCTGATGCACCGCGTCGACGAGCTCAGCTATCGCCAGATCCATGAACGGTTGGGAATCAGTATCGCCACGGTGGAATATCACATGATGAGGGCCCTCGCGCACATTGCCCGGGCGGTGGACGCCGGCCGATGACCGATGGACAGGGGGGCGATCAGGACCAAGCCCACACGATTGAGGATGAGGCCATTGCCTGGCTGGTGCGCATGCGCGGCCCCGATGCCGCCGCGCTCGAAGGCCCCTTCGAGCAATGGCTGGCGGCTTCCCCAGACCACCGGCGCGCGCATGATTGGGCCCTTCGCCACTTCGAGGGCGCCGCGCTCCTCAAACAATCCGGGCGCCACGGCGCTGATGCCCGCCGATCCCGGCCGGCCGCGCGCTGGCTGGTGGCCGGCGCCCTCGCGGCGGCGGCGGCCTCCCTGCTGATGATTGTCGTCGCCCCCCCACTCGAGCATGGCAACAATCCCAAGTCGGTAACTGCGCCGACAGCGGCGTCGCCACTCATGACCGCGCGCGGAGAAATTCGCACATTCCGCCTTGCCGACGGCACTGCGGTGACGCTCGACACCGACAGCAAGCTCGCTTTCACGATCGATGCCTCGACCCGGAATCTCGATCTGGAGCGCGGCAAGGCCCGCATTGCCGTCGCCAAGGACCCGCGTCCCTTCACCGTCTCGGCAGGCGCAGGCACTATCACCGCCAAGGTCGCGACCTTCGATCTGGGCTACGACGACCGACAGGTGCTTGTCCGGCTGATCAGCGGTAATGCCGAGGTCCGGCCCGTGGCCCAGCAGGCCGTCTATGTGGTGCCGGCGCGGCAGGTTTTTGCGGGACAGAGCCTGTCCTATCGCGCATCCCGCTTCAGCTATCTTCCCGTGCCACAGCGTCTGCGTTCCGTGAACGACGCACAATGGCCATCGGGATGGGTCGAATATCGGGCCGTTCCGCTCTCCGTCCTGGTCGATCAGGCCAATCGTTATGCCGCGCAGCCGATCACCGTCGATGGTTCGAGGTTGGGTTCGCTGCAGGCCTCGGGCCGTTTTCGCCTGACCGATACCGACGCCTTCGCCCGCCGCATCGCCGAAGTCTTCGATCTCGACGTCTCACGCCGCCCCGACGGCATCCACCTCAGCCAAAAATAAATTTTGAGGCGCCCCTAAGGTCGGCCCCATCGCCTGCGTCGAACGTCCCCAACCGCCGCGCCCGTTTCGTGAAGGGCCGGCACGACAAGGGGGACTTGAACATGAGGAAACGTGCATCGGTCATTGCGGTTCTGCTCGCCGGAGCGGCGCTGGGCACTTGCCCCGTCGCGGCATGGGCCGGGACGGACACCGTCTATGCCTTCGATCTGCCGGCGCAGGATCTGGGCGATGCGCTTCGCGCGGTTGCGTCACGGGCCGGTCTCGAGCTTTACGCTTCGGCCGAACAAGTGAACGGGGTCTCGGCGCCGCGGCTTCACGGCTCGCTCACGGCGCGCGCGGCGATCGAACAACTTCTCAAGGGCTCGGGCCTCACGGCGCGATTTTCCGATGGCGCGGTCGTCATCGTGGGGCGATCGCAAGGGGGCGCGGCGGGCACGACCGACGCCTCTGACACCGAAATCGTGGTGACGGGCACGCATATCCGCGGGGGAACTCCCTCGGCCCCGGTGCGCACCACGAGCCGCAAGGCTATCGAGGCGGAAGGCCATCGCGATCTTGGCGACTTCATCAGGTCCATTCCCGAAAATTTCACCGGCGGCCAGAACCCCAGCGTCGCTGGCGGCGGCGATCAGGGTGCCGGCAATCAGAACTCCAGCTCCTCTTCCGCACTCAACCTGAGAGGTCTCGGACCTGATGCGACACTGACCCTGCTCAACGGTCACCGCCTTGCCTACGATACCATTGCCCAGGGCGTCGACATCTCGCAGATCCCATTGCACGCCATCGACCGCGTCGAAATCGTCACCGACGGCTCCTCCGCTCTCTATGGTTCCGATGCCGTCGGCGGCGTCGCCAACGTCATCCTGCGACGCGATTTTGAGGGCTTGGAGACATCAGCCCGCCTCGGCGGCTCCACTGACGGCGGCAACACCCAGCAGCAATATGACCTCCTGACGGGGAGCCGCTGGAATGGCGGCGGCATAATGGTGGCGGGCAGCTACTCCAATGTCACCGCCATCACCGCGCGCAACCGCGACTACACACGGGGACTCGACGATACCTCGACATTGGTGCCCTGGCAGCGGCAATACAGCCTGCTTGCCGCCGGTCATCAGGATCTCACGAGCCGCCTCAGTCTCGAATTCGACGCCCAGTACAACAAGCGCCTGACCGAGCTTGCCGCGCCTTTCCTCACGACCAGCAGCGTCACGACAAACGGCCTGCTCTCGCAGCCCAAGGTCCAGTCCGCGACTTTCTCGGGTACGCTTCGCTGGGATCTGGGGCGCTCCTGGACGGTCTTCGCGTCGGGCGTCTACGGGTTCAGCGACAACCACATTTTCTCGCGGCGCTATGCGGGCGGCGCCGAGACGCTGCGCTCCTGGCTCAATTACGACAATAGCGTCGCATCCGGGGAGATCGGCGCCGAAGGCGCGCTGTTGGCCTTGCCGGGAGGCGACGTCAGGCTCGCCCTGGGCGGGGGCTATCGACGCAATGGTCTCGATGTCCTGGTCCGTCAGCAAAGCGGCGGCACGAGTGCGATCACCAGGAACATCACCAGCGGGCGCGATGTGTATTATGGCTATGGGGAGCTCTCGATTCCGATCGTCGGGGAGGCGAACCGGAGCCTTCTTGTCGACCGCCTTCAACTCGATCTGGCTGCACGCTTCGAAGACTATCCCGGGAATGCGCGCCTTCTGACGCCAAAGATCGGCCTGCTTTATCGACCCGATCCCGCCGTCACGATCAGAGCCGGGTGGGGCAAATCGTTCAAGGCCCAGACGCTCTACCAGCAATACCAGCCCAGCCAGGGCGTCCTTCTGCCCGCTTCGCTGTTCCCCGGCGCGCGATCGAATTTGCCCGTTCTTGCGCTCGCAGGCGGCAACAGCAGCCTCAAACCCGAGAAGGCAGATACTTGGAATGTCGGGGTTACGCTGGCACCAGCTGCCGTTCGCGGACTGGAGATCAAGCTTGATTGGTTCGACATTCGCTACCGCGACCGTGTCGTCTCCCCGATCAGCAATCTGCTCGCCTCGCTCTCCGATCCGATCTACGCCGGCTACGTGACCTATGCGCCCAGCGCCGCGCAGGTTAACGCAGCCATCGCCGATCTCCCTCAGGGTCTGAGCAACCAGACCGGTGCGCCTTTCAATCCCTCCGCCGTGGGCGCTCTTGTCGTCGACACCTTGCAGAACGCAGCCCGCCAGCATGTGCGTGGGCTCGATCTGGCGGCGCACTACAAGCTCGACCTTGGCGCCGACAACTTCGTGCAATTCGAGGGCTCAGCGAGCTACCTCAAGAGCGATCAGCAGCTAAGCTCCGGCTTTCCGCTCCAACAGCTGGCAGGCCTGATCTTCCACCCACCGCATTGGCGCGGCCGTATGGGTGGTACCTGGCAGCAGGATAACGTCACGCTGTCCGCCTTCGGCAGCTATATCGGCGGAACAACCGACAATCGCTACATCCCCGCAACACGCGTCGGGTCCTTCACCACGCTCGATCTCGTCGGACAGTTGCGATCCCAGGCCAAGGACGGGATCGGCGCTGGCGTCACGCTCACACTCACGGTGCAGAATCTGTTCAACGCCAAGCCGGACACGATCCGCAACGCCATTCCCACCGACCCGCCTTACGATTCGACCAATTATCCGGCGACAGGCCGCGTCATCAGCATCGCATTGTCGAAGGCCTTCTGATGCCGGGATTTCGCTTGCTCATAGCAGCGGTTGGCCTGTGTCCTGTCCTCGCGTCACCGGCTTTGGCCGCCGAGGCAAAGCAGGACTGCGCCGCTGCCCTGACCCCGCCTATGGGTAGCCCAGAGCACCGCCTGCTCACGGCCGATTACCTGGTCCGCCTGCGCGATATCGGTGCCAACTTCGATACGCCGGTCTGGGCGGGCCTCGTGCCTTCGGACCCGAACGCCATCGCCCTGTCGCCAGATGGCACCAGGCTCGCCTTCGAAATGCGCCGAGCGGACCCGGCAAACAACGCCTTCTGTCTCGGCATCTTTGTGCTCGATCTGCGCCCGGGTGCGAAACCGGTCCTCGTCGATGAAGGCGGCGAGCTTATCCGGCTGCGTTACGATTTCCGCGGCAAGGCTGGCTATCCGACCGGACTTGTCGTCGATCGGCTGGCGCGATGGACCAGCGATGGGAAAGCCGTCCTGTTTCTCAAGCAGGCCGACGGCGTGGTTCAAGTCTGGCGCGCCGAGGCCGATGGGTCCGGGAGCCGGGCGGTCACCCGCAGCCCGGATGACGTGCTCGATTTCAGGATCGGAGTGGACGGACGATCGGTCATCTACAAGACTCAGCCTGGCCTGCGGACAGGGCTCGAGGCGATCGAGGCGGAAGCGAAGAACGGCTTTCACTATGATGACCGGTTCTCACCGATGGCCGCCAGCCGGCCCTTCGTTCCGGGCCCGCTACCCTACCGAACCTGGGTCCAGCCGGACGCCCCGGGCGCCGATGCGCGGGAAGCGGATAGCTCACAAGAAGCGCTGTTCGACTGGGATCCTGCCGCGCCGCGAGGAGCCCTGACCGGGGCCACTTCGCGGCGCGGCGAAATGGCCTGGCTTGCCATCGAGGGCGAGCATTTTCCGCCGCGAATGCGCCTTTCCGCGCGCATGGCGGATGGACGCACCGTGACCTGTTCGTCGCCCGTCTGCGATGCCCACCTCTCCGACCTTTGGTGGACGCACGGCGGGCGGCTGCGCTTCCTGCACCGCGAAGGATGGGACCTTGAGGCGACCGCCATCTACGAGTGGAAACCCGGCAGGTCCGTACCCCGGCGCATCTTTGTGACGAACGACGTCCTGACCAATTGCCTGCCAGTCGAGCGCGGCGTGATCTGCCTCAGGGAAAGCAGTCTACGGCCCCGTTACCTCTCGCAGATCGATCTGCCGTCCGGCCGCGAAACCCCGCTGTTCGATCCCAATCCGGAATTTCGGTCCCTGCGTCTCGGCCAGGTCGAGCGCCTGCACTGGCGCAACGGGCAAGGTCTGGAGGCGTTCGGCGATCTCGTCCTCCCGGTCGGGTACGTGCCGGGCAAGCACTATCCGCTGATCGTCGTCCAGTACGAGTCGCGCGGGTTCCTGCGCGGCGGCACGGGCGACGAATATCCGATCCAGCTCTTCGCCGCCCACGGCTTTGCTGTCCTGAGTTTCAATCGCCCACCCAATATCGGTCTTATGGCACAGGCCGGCACTCTGGCCGCGGCCCAGCGCGCCAACGACAAGGACTACGCCGATCGCCGCAGCGTCGAGGCCGCACTCGAGGCCGGAATCAAGCTCCTCGTTGATCGCGGCATCGTCGATCCCGATCGGATGGGGATCACCGGTCTCAGCGACGGGGCATCTACCGCCAATTTTTCCCTCATCAACAGCCACCTCTTCCAGGCGGCAGCCTTCAGTTCGTGCTGCTGGGATTCCTCGCTTGCGATCAGTGTCGGCCCTGGCGCCATGAAGCACTTCGCACAGTCCTATCCGGGCGTCCTGAGCGACGACGATCCCATTTGGGATCCGGTATCGATCGCCAAGAATGCGAGGCGTCTGAACGTGCCGATGCTGATCCAGGTGTCGGACGGCGAATTGCTGAGCGCGCTCACCGCCTTCACTGCCCTGCGCGACCATCACCAGCCCGCCGACATGTATGTCTTTCCGGGCGAGTATCACGTCAAATGGCAACCGGCCCATCGCCTGGCGGTCTATCGCCGAAGCCTGGCCTGGTTTCAGTTCTGGCTCGAAAGCGAGGAGCCGATCGATGCACCCTCCGATGAACTCGATCATTGGAAGGCCTTGCGCCGCGAGCGACCGCAGGCCGTCGGTCAGCCGGCGCGCCAATGATCGATCCACGCTTCTGCCTCGAGCAGTTCGAACAAACGCACCCGCTCGGCGCCCCAATCGGGCCGGTCGCTGCGAAGGCGCCTTTCGAGGGCAGGGCGATCGATGATGCCGTGCCGTGCCAGGCTTCCGTCGAGCAGGCATTCCGTGATTGCACTCCGATGTTGCATCAGCATTCGAGCGACAAAGCCATCCGGACCGCCCTTGGACCTGCGCTCCACGATCGATCGCGGCAGTGCGTCTGCAAAGGCGTGGCGCGCGACGGACCGGTCCTGTCCGGCTTGGCACCACATCCAGCTTGGGACGGCGAGGCTGGTCTCGACGATCGGCTGGGACATCAGCGGGTTGACGAGGCTTGCCATTCCCAACTGGCGTGTTCCGTCAAGATGGCGCTGGATGCGAAGGAGCGACGCGATATGCGCCGCCTTGCCGGGTAAGGCGCCGGCAGGTGCATCGAGCCAGGGATGGCGCAGCGGCTGCGCATCGAGTTCGGCGACAACCTCGCTCGCTAACATGCGCCGATCAGCGCGCCATTGATAGCGCCGGGGCCGTCGCAGGAGGCGCAAGGCCGACTGCCAGGCTTCGATAGCCGTGCAGCCCGTCAATTGGCGGATAGCCCTGTTCGTCGCCAAGGCCCCGCTCGATATCCCGTCATGCAGCAGACGGTCGGCAAGGGCGCCGGCCGAGTGCGAAAAGGCGAACACATTGTCACCGCCGTTGCCGGTAAAGAACGCCTGCGCTCCCGAATAACGAAGCGCACGCATGATCGCAGCGTCATACACTTGCGCAATGGTCCGGCCGGTCGGTCTCGGCAGATTGGGGCGCGCGCACCGAGCGATGCCGAAGTCGCATGACTCGTATTTCTCTTCGACCAGTTCCAGGCCGAGGTGGCCGCAGATAGTCCGTGCATAGTCACGTTCGTCGCCGATCGGGTCGTCCGTCGCGACCGTCACGCCGACAACTGGCGGTTTTGGCCTCTGCAGGCAGGTCGCGACAATGGAGGAGTCGAGCCCGCCCGATACCCCGACCAGCACACGCTCGAAGCGGCGCGACCAGGCTGCAACCGTGTTCTGAACTGCACGCCGCAGGACGGACGCGTGTCCGGCAAATCCGAGGTCCGGCTCGAACGCCACGTGATCCCAGGGCGACCAGCGATGGAGCGTATCCACTGACCGGGCATCGATGACGAGTTCGTCGCCCGGCAGGAGTTCACGAATACCCGAAAGCGCTGTCGCCTCGCCGGGCAAGTCGGCCCGGTAAAGGCCTTGCGCAACGCGATCGATCTCGACGGCGGGGCGTTCGAACCCGGCTTCCAGGAGGACCATGATGCTCGATCCCAGGATCACCCCGCCGGGCGTCGCGGCGTAATAGCACGGCATGGCGCCGGAGGGGTCGCGCAGGATCCGGACCGCCGAACCCGTGCTGCCGACCGCGACATAGCCGCCCCAATGTCGATCGAGCAGGGCGTCGGTAGATCCTTGGAGCCATAACTCCAGGACAGACCCCTTCAATTCGATGCTGTGGTCATTGGAGCCATGCCGCTCAAAGACGGACCCCAGAAGAACCGCATGACGCGCGCGCGAAGCAGCGGCGTGCACGCAGCCCGTCTGGGCAAACACACGCGCACGGCCTTCGAATGCGACCGGTTCGAGACGCGTCACGCCATCCGTCCGCGGACCCAGTCGCGCCATGGCCCCGGGCTCATGGGCCACAAGCACCAGATATTCGCCCCCGCTCATCGCACGAGGATCGGCTGATAGGCACGGACATTGTCGATCGTGTCATTCAGCACCTGCGCGCCGTCCTGGCTCCAGCAATGAGCCTGAAACGGATTTACCCTGACCCCGATCACCAAGCTTGGACGATAGCCTGCCAGACGGCACATCCATATGAAGGCAAGCGTATGC
>NZ_DATKFP010000167.1:0-22341 GCF_035511395.1 Sphingobium sp. | reverse complement strand
ATACCGGCTTTGGCGAGCAGGGGCAGCGCTTCATCGAGGATGCGGCCCTTGGGGATGGCGAAGGTGAGCGAGCGAGTCATGACGCGCGCGCCTTACGCGCGAGGGCGCAAAAGGGCAAGGTTTGGGGGGGCTTGCCACTCTTGCCTAGGCAGGTGTCAAACGAGCGGCGGCTGTTCACCTCTGATATCACGCCAATATTCATCCCTGACATCGGGATCAATGGCGACAGGCTTTGCGCTGTTCTCGTAAAGGCGGTCACGACCATCTTTCCTGGGACCGGATATCCAAAAATGGCTTCCGCTCTCGATATCGAAATAGTTGGCTTTGGCGCCGCGTCCATCCAGGCGCTGAAAGGTGCGTCCTTCGTAATGCAGCGATTGACCGGACTTCGACAGCATGACGCGACCTATTCGCGCCGATCCATTCAGGTCGCCACTCTTGTCTTCGATATACATGATGCGGGTTTTCGGAGTCCCCATGAATCTCAGGCCGCTTCCGCCATCGCCGCTTCCGTCTGCGCGATCCAGCCGCCGCCCAGCACGCGGTCGCCGGCGTAGAGGACCGCGGCCTGGCCCGGCGCGACGCCAAATTCGGGCGCGTCGAAGAGCAGGCGGTCGCCGTCGAGGCGCGCGGGCACAGGCTTCGCCATCGAGCGGACCTTGGCGGTCAGCGGGCCGCTAAAGTCGCCGCCCAGCCAGTTGATGTCGGAGAGGCGCGCGCCCGACACGGCGAGCGCCGCCTTCGGCCCCACGATCACGCGGCGCGCTTTGGCATCGAGCCGCACGACATAGAGCGGATCGGGCTGGCCGCCGATCTCCAGCCCCTTGCGCTGGCCGACCGTATAATGAATCAGCCCCTTGTGCCGGCCGAGCGTCCGGCCGTCGACATGGACGATGTCGCCGCCTTCGTCCGCATCGGGGCGCAGTTTCCGTACGATCTTGGCATAGTCGCCGTCGGGCACGAAGCAGATGTCCTGGCTGTCGGGCTTCAGCGCCACCGACAGGCCGAGTTCGGCGGCAATCTCTCGCACCTGCGGCTTGGGCAGGCCCCCCAATGGGAAACGCAGATAGTCGAGTTGCGCCTGAGTCGTGGCGAACAGGAAATAGCTCTGGTCGCGGGCGGGATCGGCGGCGCGGTGCAGCTCCGCGCCTGCTGCGCCCTCGTTCCGCTGGACATAATGGCCGGTGGCGAGGCAATCGGCGCCCAGGTCGCGTGCGATCTGGAACAGGTCGGTGAACTTCACCCCCATGTTGCACTTCACGCAAGGGATGGGGGTACGGCCGGCCATATATTCATCGGCGAAATCGGCGATCACGGATTCGCGAAAGGCCGTTTCATAATCAAAGACATAATGGGCGATACCGATGCGGTCGGCGACCGCGCGCGCGTCGCGGATATCCTGCCCGGCGCAGCAACTGCCGGTGCGGCCGACGGCGGCGCCATGGTCATAGAGCTGGAGCGTGACGCCGATGACTTCGGCGCCGGTCTTCGCCGCGAGCGCGGCGACGACGCTGCTGTCCACGCCGCCCGACATGGCGACGACGATGCGCCGCTGGTCGAGCGGCTGGGGAAGCTGGAACTGGGGCTGCATGGGCGCGCATATAGTGCAGCGACGGCCCAATCGCAAAAGTTAACGAATTATGACCTTAAAAGCGCGATTTGGCGACCGGATGGGCCAAATCGCGCGACAAAATGCAGGGCGGATTTACCGGCGGTTATCCATTCCCCTCTAAAACGCTGTCAATGGACTTGAGTTTCCTCCGGGCCGGCGGGCTGACCCCCGCCAGTGCCAAGGTTCCAGGCTGGCCACGCGTGCCGGTCTGGCCGTTCCTGAAAGCCGCGACAGCGGCTGCGCAGGCGGCCAGCCCGACGGCGAAGGCGGTTGCGGGCGTCCTGCGGGGGCAGGATGGGGACGACGACTGGATCCAGGAACTGGCCGATATTTTCGCGCCACGTTCCAACGGCACGATCGAGGCCGTTCGGCTTGCGGGCAGCTTTAATCCGCTGATCGCGCGCCGTTTCGCTGGGGGGCAAGGAAGATGAAGGCAGTGTTTACCGTGGCGCTTTAGCCGATGTTCAGGCCTCGGGAAGAAAAAGGGTTTCACTGCTGAATTCGGTAACGCCAGTGCCGCAAATTGAGGGTTAGAATGATCGAGAACCAGAAAATCAGGCCTGCCCAGGTCGTCGGCCCGCTTGGTGAGCCCCTGACCCTGGACAGCTTGCCGCCCCGCGACACGACCCGCTGGGTCGTGCGGCGCAAGGCGGAAGTCGTGGCCGCGGTCAACGGCGGGCTGCTGTCCGTCGACGAGGCTTGCGCGCGCTACAATCTGACGCTGGAGGAATTTGCCGGGTGGCAGCGTGCAGTCGACCGGTCGGGCATGCACGGCCTTCGGGTAACGCGCATCCAATATTATAAGTCTCTGTACGAGCGTCAGCAGAAATACTGACGCCAGATAGAGAGGATGCTATTCAAAAAGGGCCGCCCGCTGGATCGGGCGGCCCTTTTTCGTGCGCGCAAAAGGCCCGCAGTTGCGGTGCAACGGCGCAGGGGCGCGATGGTTTCCCATCCGGAATCATTTCCGCGTCATGGAACGCGATGCGCGTTTCTCCGTTGAACAGTCACATTCCCCGAAAGGGCGTGGTCAAGGAGAGTAGCATGGGCATCATCTTGTGGCTTATCGTCGGCGGCATCATCGGCTGGCTTGCCAGCATGGTCATGCGCACGGACGCACAGCAGGGCATCCTGCTCAATATCGTCGTCGGCATCGTCGGCGCCTTCATCGGCGGCCTGATTTTCAGCGGCGGTTCGATCAATGAAGGTCTGACGCTTTACAGCTTCCTCGTGTCGCTGGTCGGCGCCATCATTCTGCTGGCGATCGTCAATCTGGTGCGTCGCGGATCAGTCCGCTAACCGATCGCACCGATTTCGACCAAAAGGGTCGCACCTGTGAGGGTGCGACCCTTTTTTCATATATTCACCGGCATGCGACAAACCAGCGATACAGTGCCAGTACGGCGATCGATCCAATGAGGGCGGCGATGAAGCCTCCGCTTTGCCCCGGCGCATAGAATCCGGCCAGCCGACCGACAAAGCCCGCCAGCAGCGCGCCCGCGATGCCCAGCAGGATCGTGACGATGCGGCCGCCCGGATCGCGCTCCGGCATGATCGGTTTCGCGATCGCGCCGGTCAGCAGGCCGACGATGATCCATCCCAGCAAATCCATGGTGGATCCCTTAAAATTGCCCCCCCGCACCACGCAGCATTGCGCCATAGTCCGGTCACTTTGGCAAGTCGATGCGCCTGCGAAACGGTGAAACGAAGAATCTGCCGTCTTCCTCCCCCGTCCACGGTGCATAATCGTTTTGCTCTCCCCCCTTTGCGCATGATATTGGGTCTTGAGGGCGGTGATATATTCATATAATACAGCTGCCGAACAGGGGCGAAGCGCCGGAGAGATGGAATCGGCATGAATTACGAGACACAGCTGTTGGGCGACTCTGTCGTCATCGGCGAGGATGAAGCGCGTCGGAGCCGCAAACGGCTGCTGATCGGGGGGGGCATCGCGCTGGTGCTGGTCGTGGCTGCGGTGGGGATTTCGATGCGCGGGGGCGAGAGCGCGAACACCGCCGCCCCGGCTGCGCAGGTGCCCGTCGTCACGGTGACCAGCCCTGGCCAATCCAATGTTTCGCGCACCGTCAGCGCCACCGGATCGCTCGCCGCGCGGGTCGACATGCCGGTGGGCGTGGTCGGCGAAGGCGGCATGGTGACGCGCGTGCTGGTGCAGCCGGGCGACTGGGTCCGTGCCGGGCAGGTGCTGGCGACGGTCGAACGGTCGGTCCAGGCCGAACAGGTTCGCTCGCTCGCCGCCCAGCTGGAAGTACAGCGCGCCAATGCGAAGCTGGCGCAGGCGCAGCTCGATCGCGCCAAGGCGCTGGTCGGCCGTGGCTTCATCAGCGCTGCCGACATCGACCAGCGCACCGCCACCCGCGACCAGGCCGAAGCGCAGGTTCGCGTCGCGGCGGCGCAACTCGCCGAGCAGCAGGCCCGCACCGGACGGCTCGACATTCGTGCGCCTGCCGCCGGACTGGTGCTGACCCGCACCGTCGAGCCGGGCCAGATCGTCCAGGCGGGCGGCGGCGTACTGTTCCGCATGGCCAAGGACGGCGAGATGGAAATGCAGGCGCAGGTTTCCGAAGCAGACCTCGCCACGCTGCGCGCCGGCAACGGTGCGACGGTGACGCCGATCGGTGGCAAACAGGGCTTTGCCGGCCGGGTATGGCAGGTGTCGCCGGTAATCGACCCGCAGACGCGGCAGGGTATCGCGCGCATCGCCGTGCCTTACAACGTAGCGATCCGGCCGGGCGGCTTTGCCTCTGCCATGATCACCAGCGGATCGGGCAACGCTCCGCTGCTGCCGGAATCGGCGGTCCAGAACGACGCCAAGGGCAGCTATGTCTATATCGTCAATGCCAAGGGCCAGGTGGAACGGCGTGACGTGACCGTAGGCCAGGTGTCCGATGCGGGCGTCGCTGTGACGGGCGGCATTACCGGCGCCGAAAAGATCGTGACGTCGGCTGGCGCCTTCCTGACACCGGGGCAGAAGGTCAAGCCGGAGCCGTTAAAGGCCGGATAAGGTCAGGGTTGGCGGCGCTGGCTGGCGCCGCGCCATCATTGCGCGCGCGGAAAAACGCGCGCCGTACGAGACGAATGGGACGCTTGCGGCGTCCGGCGAAGGAAGCGCGTCATGGATTTTCGCAATATTTCCGCATGGGCGATCCGCAATCCGGTGACGCCGCTGGTGCTGTTCGCCGCGCTGATGATGGCAGGCGTCGTCAGTTTCATGCGGATGGACGTCAACAATAACCCGGACATCAGCTTTCCCATGGTCAGCGTGACCGTGTTGCAGCCCGGCGCCGCGCCGACCGAACTGGAGACGCAGGTCACCCAGCGGGTCGAGGCGGCGGTACGCGGGATCAGCGGTGTCGACGACATCACTTCCTTCGCGTCCGAAGGCCAGTCGCTGACCAATGTGCAGTTCCAGATCGGTACCCCGGTCGACCGCGCCGTCAACGACGTCAAGAATGCCGTCGACCAGATCCGCAGCGACCTGCCGGAAGGAATATTGGAGCCGCAGGTTCAGCGCATCGACATCGATGGCGGGCCGATCGCCTATTTCAGCGCCGAAGCGACCGATATGACGCTGGAGGAACTGTCCTGGTATGTGGATAATACGGTTTCCAAGCGGCTGCTGGGGATCAGCGGCATGGCCGCGGTCAATCGCGGAGGCGGTGTCAGCCGCGAAATCCGCGTCATCCTCGACCCGGCCCGGCTCCAGGCCTATGGCGTCACCGCCGCGCAGGTGAATGCGCAGCTGAACCAGGTAAATCTTAACGCGGCGGGCGGGCGTACCGAAATTGCGGGCGCCGAACAGTCGATCCGCGTGCTCGGCAATGCGCAAAATGCCCGTCAGCTGGGCGATACCCAGATCGCCATTTCCGGTGGGCGCACGGTCAAGCTGGCCGACCTCGCCACCGTGCGCGACATGTATGCCGAACAGCGCAGCCTCTCGCTGATGAATGGGCGGCAGGTGACCAGCTTCAGCATGGAAAAGGCCAAGGGGTCGTCCGACGTCACCGTCTATGACGAGGCGATGAAGGTGCTGGACAAGCTGAAGACGGAAAATCCCAAGGTCCAGTTCAAGCAGCTCTACACCAGCGTCGGCTATACCAAGGAACAATATCACAGCGCCATGGCGGCGATGATCGAAGGCGCCGTGCTGGCGGTCGTCATCGTCTTCCTGTTCCTGCGCGACTGGCGCGCGACGATGATTTCTGCGCTCGCCATCCCGCTGTCGGCGATACCCGCCTTCTGGTTCATGGACATGATGGGCTTCACGCTGAACGGCATCTCGCTGCTGGCGCTCAGCCTGGTGGCGGGCGTGCTGGTCGATGACGCGATCGTGGAGATCGAGAATATCGTGCGCCATATGCGCATGGGCAAGTCGGCCTATCAGGCGTCGATCGATGCCGCGGACGAGATCGGCCTTGCCGTGCTGGCGACCACCATGGCGATCGTCGCGGTGTTCCTGCCGGTCGCGCTGATGCCCGGCATATCGGGCCAGTTCTTCATCCAGTTCGGCATGACCGTCGTCGTGTCGGTGCTGATGAGCCTTGCCGTCGCGCGCCTCATCACGCCGATGATCGCCGCCTATTTCCTGAAGGCGCATGGCGAGGAAAGCCATGGCGAAGGCTGGCTGATGGACCGCTATATGGGCGTGCTGCGCTGGTCGCTGGAGGATCGCAAGGCAAAGCAGCGCCGCGCGCGCGGCGGCTTCCGCAACCGGACCGCCGGTTTCTTCACCGACCATCGCGTCTGGACGCTGGGCATCGGCTTTGCGGCGTTCGGCTGCACCATCTGGGCCTTCTCGACGCTGCCGATGACCTTCCAGCCGACGACCAACACCGATTTCAGCCAGGTGAAGATCGAGACGGTGCCGGGCAGCACGCTGCAACAGACGACCGCGATCACCCGTAGGGTCGCGGACCTGCTCGCCGCGGACAAGGATGTGGTCGAGGCCGCCTTCGCCGATATCGAACCGACCAACGCCGACATCTTCCTGACATTGAAGAAGGACCGGCCGATCAGCTCGGTCGACTGGGAACGCAAGATCGCCCCCAAGTTCCAGACCATCGCCGACGCGCGGGTCAATTTCCAGTCCCAGTCGGGAGGTGGCTTTGGCCGCGACATCATCATGATGTTCGGCTCGGACGATCCGGACCTGCTGGAAAAGACCGCCAACCAGCTGGTGCATGAAATGGCCGGCATCCCCGAACTGCGCGCGCCGCGCGTGCAGGGCGACATGCAGCGCCCCGAAATCATCATCAAGCCGCGGCTGGACCTGGCCGCCAGCATGGGGGTGACGACGATGGCGCTCAGCCAGTCGATCCGCATCGCGACGATCGGCGACATCGACCAGAACAGCGCGAAATTCTCTTTGTCTGACCGCCAGATTCCGATTCGCGTGTCGGTGGCGGAGGAAAGCCGCAAGGATCTCGCTACGATCGAGAATATGCCGGTGCCGACCGTGTCGGGCGGATCGGTGCCGCTCAAGGTCGTCGCGGACATCAGCTTCGGCGCGGGACCGACGCAGATCCGCCGTTACAACCAGATTCGCCGCGTCGTCGTGGGCGCGGACCTGGCGCCCGGCATGGTGACCAGCCAGGCCATGGCCAAGATCAACGCGCTGCCGCTGATGAAGGCGATCAATGAAGGCCGGGTGCAGGGTGTCCAGAAACTGAATGTCGGCGACAGCAAGTTCCAGGCGGAAATGCTGACCAACTTCGCCATCGCCGTCTTTTCCGGCATCATGCTGGTCTTGGCGGTGCTGGTGCTGCTCTACAAGCGGATCATGCCGCCCTTCGTGAACCTGGGGTCGCTGCTGCTGGCGCCGCTGGGCGGTGCGCTGGCGTTGCATGTGTCCGGCCAGCCGCTGTCGCTGCCGGTGTTCATCGGCCTCCTCATGCTGCTTGGCATCGTCGCCAAGAACTCGATTCTCGTCATCGACTTCGCGCTGGAGGAGATGGAGAAGGGCGTGCCCAAGAAGGAGGCGATCATCGACGCCGGGCACAAGCGCGCCCAGCCGATCGTCATGACCACGGTCGCGATGGTCGCGGGCATGGTGCCGACCGCGCTGGCCCTGTCGGGCGACGGCGCCTGGCGTGCGCCGATGGGCATCACCGTAATCGGCGGCCTGATCCTGTCGACCTTGCTGACGTTGGTGATCGTGCCGGCGGTGTTCAGCCTGGCGATCGGCCTGGAAAGCTGGGTCGGGCCGCGACTGGGCAGGGGGCTGCTGACCTACAAGCCCGGCGACAATGGCAAGCCGGTGCCGGGGCAGATCCATCCAGCCGAATGACCGATGCGCCGGAGCATCGCAGAGCCATGCTCCGGCAAAAAAGAAGGACTTGCCTGAACGAAACGGCAGCGTAACCGTTTAACTGCCATGACGATGCTTCGCCTGCCCCGGTCCAAGGACGCCCCCAAGGATAGCTTGGCGCCCCATCCGGCTCGGCGCATGCGGCTGGTGGCGACGGGCATGTTGGTCATGATGGCGGCCCTGTTCGTCGCCGCGCGCGCAACCGTCCATCTCCACCCTGCCATCGGTTTCATCCAGGCCTTTGCCGAGGCGGCGATGGTCGGCGGCCTGGCCGACTGGTTCGCGGTGACGGCCCTGTTCCGCCATCCGCTGGGCCTGCCCATTCCCCATACGGCGATCATCCCGCGCAACAAGGACCGGATCGGCGACACGCTCGCCCTGTTCCTGCGTGACAATTTCCTGACCCCCGCCGTGGTCGCGCGGCGGATGCGGCATATGGACGTGGCCGGCGCCGCTGGACGCTTCCTTGCCAGCCCATCGGGCGGCGACGGTCGGCTGCGCGAAGGTGCATCGCGGCTGATCGCCGACATATTGGAGGCGCTGGACCAGGAACGGCTGGGCGGCATGGTGAAGGGCGCGATCGGCCAGCGGCTGCGCGCGATCAACATGGGACCGCTGATCGGCCAGGCGATCGAGGCGGCGATGCGCGATGGTCGTCATGGTCCGGTGATGGACGGCATCGTCCACTGGGCCGATCGCACGCTGGAGGCCAATGAGCATCTGATCCGCCAGATGGTGCAGGAACGCGCCGGCAAGGTGCTGCGCTGGACCGGGCTGGACGAGAATCTGGCCAATGCGATTCTGAATGGCCTGCGCAAATTGCTGTCCGACATGGCCGAGGATCCCGGCCATCCGCTGCGGCTGAAGGCGGAGGAGGGCATGGCGAAGCTCGCCTTCGACCTCCAGTTCGACATCGAGATGCAGGCGAAGGTGGCAAAGGTCCGCGACGAGATACTCGACAATCCGGCGATGCAGCGCTGGATCGATGGCCTGTGGGAGCAAGCGCGCGCTGGGCTGCTGCGCGCGGTGCGCGATCCGGGCAAGGCGATGGCGGGTCGGCTGGGTGAGGCGTTGCGGACGCTGGGCGGCACCTTGCAGCAGGAGGCGCGGTTGCGGTTGGTGATCAACCGCTTCGTACGGCGTGCAGCGGTGGGCGCGACGGCAAGTTATGGGGATTCGATCGTGCGGCTGGTCAGCGACACGGTGCGCGGCTGGGATGCGGGCACGGTGACGTCGCGGCTGGAAAACGCGGTCGGGCGCGACCTGCAATATATCCGCGTCAACGGCACGCTGGTGGGCGGCCTGGTCGGCCTGGCGATCCACGCGGTGGACATGGTTTTTTAGAGAGAACCGCACCAGCCCGCGCGCCAGCGTATCTCCTAAAACAAGTGCCGGGGCGCGTCGGGCCAATCGACGCGCCCCGGCGGAACCGGCCGCGCAGAGGAGAGAAAGGCGGACGGTTCCTGTCCTGTGCGGTCAATCCTCGGGGGGTGGCCCATCCCCGCCGGGCGGCGGAGGCGGTGGCGGCAACTCGTCGGCGGTCAGCACGCCGTCGCCATTACGGTCCTGATCGTCGAACATGGCGAGCGCGGGCGCGAGAAATTCGGCGCGGTCGATCTGACCGTCGTCATTGCTGTCCTCGGGATAGGGCATGGCGCGACCGGGTGGCGGCAGTGGAGGTCCGCCTGCGTCCGCACGATCGCCGCCGGGCGGGCGCGGCGGGCCGCCTGCGCCGCCCGGTCCACCGCTACCGCCGGGAGGACCGCCACGACCCTTGCCGGGACCACGGCCCTCGCGCTGGCCGCCTTCGACCGACGCCCTTTCGCGTTCATGCCCCAGCATCCGCTGCATCGCCTGCGCCGGGATCAGTCCATCGCCATCCTGATCCATCAGGCCAAAGCGGCGCTCCATATAGGCGGCCATCTCATCGCGGGTGATGCAGCCGTCCTGGTCGGCGTCGGCCGCCCAGGGACCGGCCGAACCGCCTGGCGGCTGGGCAAGGAGCGGCGTGGAAACTGCGAGGGGCGCGAGGCAGAGAAGATGTCGGAAACGCATGGAGGCTCCAGAAAAGGGAAATCCCTGTTTCCCGCGAGGTCGCATCTTCGCTTTTCCCCCATATGTCCCGATGCGAACCGAATGTTGCAGCGACCAAAAATGAATGTTGCAACATATCATTAAATAATGTTGTATCATTTCATCGCCGAGTCCCGGCCGGCGCAGGACCGGAAGATCGGCGAGGGAACGCGACAACGGAGGAGCCGAATGATGCGACTCATGACAGTTCAGAATCGGGCAGTTCAGACAGTCGGTGGCGGAGAATCGCGTTACGGGGCGCGGCGGCGATCGCCGCTGGGGCTGGGCGGAACGGTGGCGGTGCATGCGCTGATCATCGGCGCCTTCCTGTTGATCCCGAAAGAGGTGATCGATGTTTTCAGTCCCTCCAAGCCTTTGACGACCAGAAATATTCCGCTGCCGCCGCCGCCCGATCCGGTGGCCGAGCAGCAGGCCGATCCCAAGATACAGGCCCAGCCGCAGGATCAACCGCGCCCGACCGTCACCGATCCGGTCGTCGTCCTGCCCAAGGGCGATCCGCCAATCACCGGCGCGCCGGGATCGGGCGCGGCGATCGACCCCGGCCCGACCATCATCGTGCCGCCCGTCGAACCGCCCCGCGCGCCGGTGCTGACCGAACCATCGATCGATCCGCGCGCGATGGCGGGCTTCCAGCCCGACTATCCCGGCGCGATGATCCGGCAGGGGCTGGAAGGCACCGTGACGGTGCGCGTGACGATCAGCCCGGAAGGGCGCGTCGCGGATATCGAGAGAATGTCCGCGACCGACGAGAGTTTCTGGCTCGCGACCCAGCGCCATGCGCTGCGCAAATGGCGCTTCCGTCCGGCGACTCGCGATGGGGTGGCGGTGACGTCGTCGAAGGTACTGACCGTCCGGTTCACGCTGACCGATCGATAGAAAGGCCCACTCCCTCCGCGCCTTCGGTGTCGCACATATCGCCCCTGCCGCCTGCGCGAGGGGACAGGAAGATGGAGGACGCATGGACCATTTTGCATCCGGCGCAGCACTGTCCTATAAGGGCGGAATGGCGATATTTCCCCGTCCCGTTTCCCCCAAGAGCGCGCTTGGCGACTTCTGGGGCTATTTCAAGCAGCAGCGGCAGCATAAATGGCCGCTGCTTGGCCTGTCCGTCGCGCTCACCTGGGTGATCGTCTGGACCTTCGTCATCGATGCCAACACCAACACGATGCCGACGCGCAACAAGATCATCTATGTCGAAAGCTGGGATGCGAACCGCTCCGACGCCGCGATCATCCTCCAGCAGAAGATCGACTTCGCCAAGCGCGAGGCGGCGTTGGTGAAGCAGCAGCAGAAGATGCAGGGTTATGCCGACGCCTTCGGCATCGAATGGCGCCAGGAAGAAGCCCGCAACACCGCCAAGCGCAAGGAAGCGGTGAAGGCGATCGACGCGCTGCTCGACGATCGCCTCGCCAAGGCCGAGGCTGTGGACAAGACGGCGCCCAAGCCCGCGGTTGCCGCACACCCCTGACGACCATGCCTCCCTCCCACGCGGACGATCGGCGCTATATGGCCGCTGCCATCGCCCTCTCCGGGCGCGGGCGCGGCCTTTCTACGCCCAATCCCAATGTCGGTTGCCTGATCGTCCACGAAGGGCGCATCGTCGGGCGCGGCTGGACGCAGAAGGGCGGCCGCCCTCATGCCGAGGCGCAGGCGCTGGAGCAGGCGATGGACCGGGCGCGCGGGGCGACCGCCTATGTGACGCTGGAGCCGTGCTTCCATTTGTCCCCGCGCGGGCCGCGCTGCGCCGACCTCATGGCGCGGGCCGGGGTTTCCCGCGTGGTGATCGCGCTGCGCGATCCCGATCCCCGCACTGACGGGCAGGGGGCGGCCTGGCTGTGCGACCGGGGTGTCGACGTCGACATGGGGCTGATGGCGCAGGAAGCCGCACAGGCCATGGCCGGCTTCGTGCTGCGCCAGACGCTGGGCCGGCCGCACGTCACGCTGAAGCTGGGCGTTTCGATCGACGGGCGAATCGCCCTGCGCGACGGAAAGAGCCGCTGGATCACCGGGCCGGATGCGCGCGCCCATGCGCATATGGAGCGGGCGCGGCATGATGCCATATTGGTGGGCGGCGGAACGCTGCGCGCCGATGCGCCGCGACTCGACGTGCGACTGCGCGGGCTGGAGGATCGCTCGCCCCGCCGCCTTCTGCTGACCCGCAAGGATTCGCCCAAAGGCTGGGACCGGATCGGCGCGCCGCACGATATTGCCGCGCTGCAACGGGTCGACCATCTGCTGGTCGAGGGCGGGGCGGAAACCGCCGCCGCCTTCCTGCGCGCCGATCTGGTCGACCGGCTGCTCTTCTATCGCGCGCCGATCGTCATCGGGGCCGGCCTTGCGGGTATCGGCGATATCGGGCTGGAGGATCTGGCCCCGGCGCATGGCCGCTGGCGCATGACCGACACCCGTCCGCTGGGCGTCGACCGGCTGGAGGTTTACGATCGGATGCGGAGCGCCTAGATCACGGGCCAACACCCAACCCGTTCGGAAATCCTGAAACCATGTTCACCGGCATCATCACCGACATCGGCACGATCCGCAGCCATGAGCAGCGCGGCGACCTGCGGCTCGTCATCACCTGCGCCTATACGATGGACGGCGTCGCCATCGGCGCGTCGATCGCCTGTTCGGGCGCCTGCCTGACGGTGGTGGAAAAGGGTCCGGACTGGTTCGCGGTCGACCTGTCGGCCGAAACCGTCGCCCGCACCGCGCCCGGCCTTTGGGACGAAGGCAGCCGCCTTAATCTGGAACGCGCGCTCAAGGTCGGTGACGAACTGGGCGGCCATATCGTCACTGGCCATGTCGACGGCATCGGCCATCTGGTGTCGGCGACCAGCGAAGGCGATTCCACCCGCCTCGTCATCCGCGCGCCGGCGGAACTGGCGGCTGCGTTGGCGGCCAAGGGATCGATAACGCTCGATGGCATCTCGCTGACGGTCAACAGCGTCGAGGATCAGGCCGATGGCAGCGTGCATTTCGGCCTCAACATCATACCGCACACCGCCGCCGCGACGACGCTCGACCAGTTGCCCGATGACCGCGCCTTCAATCTGGAGATCGATGTGCTGGCACGTTATCTCGACCGGATGCAGAGCCTTCGCAGCCAATAAACTGGCCGCTATTGCTGGGTGCAATGTGATTGTGCCTTGTAATAATCACATTGTAGTGTGATATACGGCTCCGGTCCCAGTCAGGGAATGGAGTCGTTATCATGTCATCCGCGCTTCTCGATACCGTCCGCAGCCTCGTCACCGATGGCGGCATGTCCCGTTCCGGCCTGGCGCGCGCCGCCGGCCTGCACGCCAACAGCCTGCGCAAACTGGGCGAGGCCGACTGGAATCCGACCGCAGAGACGCTGGGCAAGCTGGAAAGCTACATCCTCAAGCGCGAGGGTGGCACCGCGCTCGCCAGTCCGGAGGAAATCATCAATGAGGCCCGCAACGGCCGCATGTTCATCCTGGTCGACGATGAGGATCGCGAGAATGAGGGCGATCTGGTCATCCCTGCCCAGATGGCGACGCCCGACGCTATCAACTTCATGGCCACCCATGGTCGTGGCCTCATTTGCCTGGCGCTGACCAAAGATCGGGTCGAGACGCTGGGCCTCGACCTGATGAGCCGCAACAACGGCACCCGCCATGAAACCGCCTTCACCGTGTCGATCGAGGCACGCGAAGGCGTCACCACCGGTATCAGCGCCGCCGACCGCGCCCGCACCATCTCGGTCGCGATCGACGGGTCGAAGGGCAAGGCCGACATCGTGACGCCGGGCCATGTCTTCCCTCTGATCGCCAAGGATGGCGGCGTGCTGGTGCGCACCGGCCATACCGAGGCGGCCGTCGACGTCGCCCGTCTCGCGGGCCTCAATCCCTCCGGCGTGATCTGCGAGGTGATGAAGGAGGACGGCACCATGGCTCGTCTCGACGACCTCATCCCCTTCGCCCAGAAGCACAAGATGAAGATCGGCACGATCCGCGATCTGATCGCCTATCGCCGTCGCCACGACCATATGGTCGAGCGTCGCGCCGAAACCGTTTTCCACAGCCAGTGGGGCGGCGACTGGAAGGCGATCAGCTTCTACAACAAGGCGACTCATACCGAGCAGCTGGTCCTGCAAAAGGGCCATGTCTCCTCCGACGAGCCGACGCTGGTGCGTATGCACCAGCTGTCGCTGCTGGACGATGTCTATGGCGCCACCGGTCGGCGCTCCGGACTGCTCGCCAAGTCGATGGAGATCATCGCGCAGGAAGGCGCGGGTGTGATCGTCGTGTTGACCAGTCAGACGCCGGGTGATTTCGTCAGCCGCATCCTCCAGCATCATGCCGGGCAGAAGGGCACGGGTATAGACGAACTGCGCGACTATGGCGTGGGTGCGCAGATCCTGGCCGAACTCGGCGTGCATGACATGGTGCTGCTCAGCAACACCCAGCACAGTCTGATCGCGCTTGACGGCTACGACCTGTCCGTGGTTGGGCAGCGCGCGATCGAACTCTAAGGCAAAGGCAGGCTGTCCCATGGCGAAATTCCTGATCGTCGAAGCGCGCTTCTACGACCATCTCAACGACCTGCTGATCGAAGGCGCCAAGGCGGCGCTGGACGATGCCGGCCACAAATATGAGGTGGTGACGGTGCCCGGTGCGCTGGAAATCCCCGGCGCAGTGGCTCTTGCGGCGGAAACCGGCCGCTATGACGGATTCGTCGCGATCGGCGTGGTTATCCGCGGCGAAACCTATCATTTCGAGGTGGTGTCGAACGAAAGCGCGCGCGGCCTGATGGCGCTCAGCATGGATGGTATCGCCATCGGCAACGGCATCCTGACCGTCGAGAATGAGGAGCAGGCGCTGGTCCGCGCCCGCCCCGACCAGAAGGACAAGGGCGGCGAAGCAGCCAAGGCGGCCATCGCCATGCTGGCGCTGCGCGAGAAATTCGGCGCCTGATCGCCACGCTCCTGTATGAACAAAAAAGGGCGGCTCCCGGTGGAGCCGCCCTTTTTTTGTCGGGGTTGGGTGGGGGAACGGACATTCCCAACGTTCGTCACCCCGGCCCTGAGCCGGGGTCCAGCTGCCTTTCGAGTTTGGGCCTGGAAGGAGAAGCGGGATTCCGGGTCAAGCCCGGGATGACGTCTGATTGGTAGCTGTTCCTGGCAGCTTCAGGCGGCCGCCTTTTCCTCGGCCAGCGTCGGATAGTCGATATAGCCCTCCGCACCCTGGCTATACCAGGTCGTCATCGCCTGTGGCGGGTTGACCGGCGCGCCTTCGCGCAGCCGTTCGACAAGGTCGGGATTGGCCAGCAGCGGACGACCGAAGCTGATCGCATCGGCAAGGCCGCTGGCCAGGTCCGCCTGCGCGCGCTCCGCATCATAATCGCTGTTCAGCACCAGCGGTCCCTTGAAATGCTGGCGGATGAGCGGCGACTGGCGCGGCACTTCGGTCGCGCCGAAGGTACCGTCCGGCCCCGGCTCGCGCAGTTCGAGGAAGGCGATGCCGATCGCGTTCAGCACATCGGCGGCGGCCGCGAACAGGGTGGCAGGGTCGCTGTCATCGACGCCCTGTGAATCGCCATTGGGCGACAGGCGCACCGACACGCGGTCGGCGCCGATCGCATCGACCACCGCCTGCGTCACTTCGCGCAACAGGCGGATCCGGTTTTCAACGCTGCCGCCATAGATGTCGTCGCGGAAATTGCTGTTGTCGCGGAGAAATTCATCGATCAGATAGCCGTTGGCGGCGTGGATTTGCACCCCGTCGAAGCCGGCCGCGATCGCGTTATGCGCGGCGCGGACATAGGTGTCGATCAGGTCCGGAATTTCCTCCAGCCCCAGCGGACGGGCAGTTTCATAGGGCTTCTTGCCGTCATAGCTGTGGGCGTCGCCCGGTGCGGCAGTGGCGCTGGCGGACACGGGCTGCTCGCCGGTCACGGCGCTGTGGACGGCGCGGCCCATATGCCAGAGCTGGACGATGATCCGTCCACCCTTGTCATGCACGGCCTGCGTGACCGGCTTCCACGCCTCGACCTGTTCGTCCGACCAGATGCCCGGCGCATAGGGCCAGCCCAGCCCCTGCTGCGAAATACCGGTCGCCTCGCTGATGATCAGGCCGGCCGAGGCACGCTGCGCATAGTAATCGGCCATGATCGGGGTCGGCACATGCGCGCGGGTCGCGCGACCACGGGTCAGCGGCGCCATGAGAATGCGATTGGGGGCGCTGACCGCGCCAAGCTGGATCGGATCGAACAATGTCGTCATAGAAAGATATTCCCTCCACCAAAGTTGCAAAATGCAACGGGACGTGATGCGCAAAGCCAGCTAGGGATCCGCCATGTCGACTTCAACCCCCGCCGCGCATCTATCGATGCCGCGCATGGCCTTTCCGGCGCTTTTGCTAGCGAACCTGATCCTGCCGCTGGGTCCGGTGCTGGTGCGCCTGTCGGATGTCGGCCCGGTCGCGGCGGCCTTCTGGCGATTGACGATCGCCTTGCCTTTCCTGATCCTGCTGGCGCTGCCGGGTCTGCGGCGAACGCCGCCGACGGGGCGCGAATGGAGTATGCTGATCCTGTCGGGGGTCGTCTTCGCGCTCGATCTCGCCGCCTGGCATATCGGCATCCTCTATACCAAGGTCGCCAATGCGACGATCTTCGGCAATCTGAGCGGGCTGTTCCTGCCCGCCTGGGCATTGCTGGTGCTGCGCCAGCGGCCGACGCGGATGCAGGCCGCAGCCCTGTTGCTGGCAAGCGCGGGCGCGCTGGTGATGATGGGTGGCAGCTATGAGCTGTCGATCCTCAACCTCCAGGGCGACCTGCTCTGCCTGCTCGCGGGGGTGCTTTATACCGCCTATCTGCTGATCGTGCAGGGCGCGCGCGGACGGCTCGACAGCTGGTCGGTGCTGGCCGGGTCGAGCCTGGCCAGCGTACCGGTGCTGCTGCTCTGCGCGCTGGCGCTGGGCGAACGGGTCATGCCTGTCGACTGGACGCCGCTCGTCCTGCTGGCCCTGTCCAGCCAGCTCGTGGGGCAGGGGCTGCTTACCTATGCGATCGGCTGGTTCTCGCCGCTGATGCTGGGGTTGAGCCTGTTGCTGCAACCTGCTGTGTCGGCCATTTTCGGCTGGCTGCTGTTCGACGAATGGCTTGGTCCTGCCGACATGCTGGGCACGGCGGCGGTCGCCGCGGCGCTGGTGCTTGTGCGCTTGCCGGGACGGGCCTAGCGCATTTTCAAGTTGGCCGTTTACGGTCAATGGCTTGGAAAATGCGGCATCGAAAAGACAAGAGCATTTTCGCTTATGGCGAAATGCTCTAGACTGGCACCATGAGCGATACCCAGGATCTGACCCTCGACGAAATCCGCGCGCTGCTGGCGCCCGCGCTCGCGCGTCATGCCGCCTTCGACGGTTGGCGACCGCAGGCGGTGACGATGGCGGCGCAGGAAAAGGACGTCGACGCCGATGTCGCGCAGCTCGCCTTCGACAATGGCGCGATCGGCATGATCGACGCCTGGTTCGCCAGCATCGACGCACGCATGCTCGATGCCGTGCCGGCCGAGCAACTGGCGACCCTGTCGATCCGCAAGAAGATCCTGGCGCTGGTCGAGGCCCGGCTCGCCCTGCTGGCGCCCGACCGGGAGGCGCTGCGCCGGGCGCTGGCGATCCTGGCACTGCCGACCAATAGCGCGCGCGCGGCCAAATTGGCCTGGCGCGCGGCCGACATCATGTGGCGCGCAGCCGGCGACACCGCCGCCGACTTCAACCATTATACCAAGCGCACGACGCTGACCGCGGTCTATGCTTCCACCCTGCTGGTCTTCGTCGACGATGAGAGCGAGGGCCATGCCGACAGTCGCGCCTTCCTGGCGCGCCGGGTCGAAAATGTGATGCAGTTCGAAAAGGCCAAGGCGAAGTGGAAGGGCGTGGGCGGCGGCGAACGCCTCAGCCTGGCGCGCTTCATCGGCCGGCTGCGCTATCCTGCGATTTGAAGCCGGCAATAGGAGCGAAACGCGTTTTTTCTAGCGTTAACCAGTCCATATTGATAGTCACTCGCAGAAACAGCCTGTGAGTCCAATTTCCTTGCGTCTGACCGATCTGCCGTTGCGGCAACCCGCCTATGTCGACCTGATCGACTGGTCCGCCCTTACCCCGTCCGAAGGCCAGCGGTTGCGCGAATTCGGCCTGTGCGAAGGTGCCAGTGTCGAGGCACTGCACCATGGCGGCATGTTCGGGCGCGGCCCGATCGCCTGCCGGATCGGGCGCATGACCATCGCCATGCGTCGCAACCATGCCGCCGCCGTCACCGTGCGCATGGGACTGGAAGATATTGGTCCGCAGGGGGGTAACGCATGAGCGTTCTTCCCCTGATCGCGCTGGTCGGCAATCCCAATGCGGGCAAGAGCGCGCTGTTCAACGCGCTGACCGGCGCACGCCAGAAGCTGGGCAATTATCCCGGCGTCACGGTGGAAAGAAAGACCGGCCGCCTGTCGCTGTCGGACGGCCGCCCGGTAGAACTGGTCGACCTGCCCGGCACCTACAGCCTGGAACCGGGCAGTCCCGACGAGAAGGTGACGCGCGATGTCGTGATGGGCCGGCAGGAAGGGCAGAAACGCCCCGACGCGCTGGTGATCGTGGTCGACGCCGCCAATCTGGACAACCATCTCCGCTTTGCGCTGGAACTGATCGCGCTCGGTCTACCGACCATCGTCGCCCTGAATATGGTCGATCTTGCCACCCGCGACGGGCTGGAACTGGACGCCACTATCCTTTCGCGCGAACTGGGCGTGCCAGTGGTGTCCACCGTGGCGGTGCGCAAGCGCGGCCTCGACCATCTGCGGACCGAGCTGGAAGGCCTGCTGAACGGTGCGCCGACCGCCTATCCCGCCGCACCCGAACGGGATTTCGACACCGTCCGCAAGGAAGCCGGCCGCATCGCCCGGGCCACGATCGTGCGCGAAACCCCGTCGCGCCGACTGACCGCAGCGGTCGACCGGGTGGCGCTGCATCCGGTCTTCGGCCTGATCCTGCTTCTGGGCCTGCTCTTCATCATGTTCCAGGCGGTCTATGCCTGGTCCGAAGCGCCGATCGCGATGATCGAGGGCTTTGCCGAAAGCGCCGCCGGCATAGCGCGCGACGCCCTGCCCGACGGGATCGTCCGGTCCTTCCTGGTCGACGGCGTCATCAACGGCGTGGGATCGGTGGTGGTATTCCTGCCCCAGATCCTGATCCTCTTCTTCTTCATTCTGATGCTGGAGGCGACGGGCTATATGGTCCGGGCCGCCTTCCTGATGGACGGCCTCATGGCGAAGGTCGGCCTCTCGGGCCGCGCCTTCATCCCGCTGCTTTCCTCCTTCGCCTGCGCCGTGCCCGGCATCATGGCGACGCGCACCATTTCCGATCCCAAGGACCGTCTGACCACGATCCTGATCGCGCCGCTGATGACCTGTTCGGCGCGGCTGCCGGTCTATGCGGTGATTATCGGCGCCTTCATCCCCGCACGCGACATCGGCTTCGGCATCGGCCTTCAGGGCTTCGTCCTCTTTTGCCTCTATGTCGCGGGGATCATCGGCGCGATGCTGGTGGCGCTGCTGCTGCGCCTGACCATCACGAAGGGTGCGAGCGGCGGCTTCCTCATGGAAATGCCCAAATATCAGTGGCCTCGGCCGCAGGATATCCTGCTCGGCCTGTGGCAGCGCGCGGTAATCTTCCTGAAGCGCGCGGGCACGATCATCTTCGCCTCGACCGTGATCCTGTGGGTTTTGCTCAGTTTCCCGCGCGTGCCCGATGGCGATCCGACCAGCCAGGTCGACCATTCCATCGCCGGCCGGATCGCGAGCGGCCTTCAGGTCGTGCTGGAGCCGGTCGGCTTCAACCGCGACATTTCGCTGGCGCTGATCCCGGCCATGGCCGCGCGCGAAGTGGCGGTGTCGGCGCTCGCCACCGTCTATTCGATCGACGCGGGCGATGACGAGGCCGCGCTGGAGCAGAGCCTGGGCGACCGGCTCAGGAACCAGTGGCCGCTGCCCACGGCGCTGGCCTTCCTCGCCTGGTTCATCTTCGCGCCGCAGTGCATATCGACCATCGCCGTCACCAAGCGGGAGACGAACGGCTGGAAATGGCCGCTGTTCATGGTCGGCTATCTGTTCGTGCTGGCCTATGTCGCGGCGGGGCTGACTTACTGGACCGCGACCGCGCTCGGCCTGGCCTAGCGACCGGGCCAGCCATCGTGCGCGAAATCATGGTGAGGCGCGCGAATATTGGCTAAGGCCGGGATCATGATGCTCCTGCCCTTCCTGCTTGCCATCTGGGCGCTGCTGCTGACGCCCGGACCGACCAACACGCTGATCGGCCTGTCGGGCGCGCAGGCGGGATGGCGTCGGACGGCCCGGCTGATCCCGTTCGAACTGGCGGCCTATCTGATCGTCGTGCTGCCGATCGCGATGCTGGGGGCGGAGGCGATGACGCACTGGCCGCGGCTGGCTATCATGGTCAAGCTGGGCGCAGCGACATGGGTGCTGTATCTGGCGCAGGGTCTCTGGCGTCCCCCGTCCGAGCAAACGCCCGCGATGGTCACGCCGCGCCGCCTGTTCGTCACCACCATGCTCAATCCCAAAGGGCTTGTCTTCGGAATGGCGTTGCTGCCGTCTCCTCATCCCGACATCTTCGCCCTGCATGTGGCGCTGTTCGCGATCTCGGTCATCATGGTCGCAGGCCTGTGGGCCGGCCTCGGCGCGACTCTGGGGCAGCGCGGGCAGGTGGAGGGGGCGCCCTGGCTGCGTCGTGCGGCGGCATGCTGGCTCGCTTTGCTGTCGGGCGGTCTCGTGCTGGGCGCGATGCCGCATTGAGGAACGAACCGAGGCCACTGGAATTCCGCCCGCGCACCGCTATAACAGCCCGCTAACATTTGGAGGAATCATGGCAGGCTCGGTCAACAAGGTCATTCTTGTTCACAAACCTTGAATCCCTGCCTTTTGTCTGGATAGCCCCTAACACTCTGACTCGATCGCATAGGTATCTCGCTCCAAGAGGTAACGACGGTTACTGATAGCGGGGGCAGCGTGGAGCCATCCATCCAGCGCAGCGCTGACCCCGCTGATGCGCGAGCTTTCATTTTATTCCCCCGGACCCGATGCTTCAGCAGCGGGCTCGGTCAATGCACCTCAGCAACTATCCGACACATCTTGTGAAGGCGCATGGCCAAAGATCGCGCTTTGACCAAAGACCTTCCTTGCAGACCTCGCTTCGATCTGCGACGAAAGGGGGTCGTCGATTACAAGTCCGACGACGGGGCGTGGAAACCCCAATTCGCTAGACTCGGTCACCTATTCGGAGGCCGGGTGGCATGCGCGCATGTCCAGTCGGCTTCGCCGATAAAGGCGCATGCGCCTGCTCTAGCGATCAGGTTTCCAACACCCGGCTCGTGCCGGTCCGCCCCGCTTTAGCCGAGGAGGACCGAATGCACGTAAAGTTAGATGGGACGCTCCATCCGATAGATCTCAATCAAATTACGCAACCGCTCATGGAGTTTCTTGAGAGCGAGGGGATAACCCGCATCGATGGCATTTCACTTTCGCTCCAAGCGTGGCGAGGGGACGTCCGTACTCAGATTGTGAATCCTGATGCCCGCATCGTGAGCTTGACCATACCGGCCGAAGCCATTGTCTCGCGCGGGATCCCCAGCAAATTTGCTCTTCCGAAACACCTCCAGCTACGAGATCGGCCAGCCGAACTTGATGAGGACGGCTTTGCGATGTTTTGGGGGCGTGATGACTAACAACGAGATTTTAGTGGAGAATCTCAGCCGGGCGATCGAATTGCCGGAGGGTTGGCACGATCTCTATCGTCAATTGATTCTCGATATCTCTGCGATTGACGGATGTGCCAGAGTCGTTGATACAAAAGAGAAATTTGGCGAGATGCGCGTTTACTTGAGGGAATATAGCGAACTCGCTTTTGCGCTTATTGACGCAGCGAACGCACGTTCTCGAAGCATATGCCAAATATGCGCGGCACCTGCCGTTCTTTCGAGAACGCAGGACGGTTTTTATGCAACCGTCTGCTCCTCGCACGCAAACGGTTTCCGCCCCGCTAACTTTTCGCCATTACGCCATGTTCGAATGGTCGTGCCAAAGGCTGAAGAAGACGACCAATAAACGGTAGGCGTCGCGGATGCTTTTCACTCCAACGGTTGAAGTTGGGACACCGCGTAATTGATGTAGGCGCACTCCTACATGGTACAAAATCGCATGAGCGCTTCGATACAGGAGGGTGACCATGTCGATCTATGTAGGACTGGATGTGAGTGACAAAACCACGCATGTTTGCGTGGTTGACGC
>NZ_DATKFP010000166.1:0-2443 GCF_035511395.1 Sphingobium sp. | reverse complement strand
TTTGGCCGGCATCCTCCGCCAGGCGGATCAACACCTCCCAACCCGCGTTGTCGGTCAGCTCCGCCGTCAGCATGGCGTTGAGGCATTGCGCGAGGGTGGTCCGCGGATCATTGAGGACCTGCATGATCCCCATCGATGCCGCCGAGCCGTTCTAGCGCGGCCTTGGCCAGCGCTTCGCCGCCCTCTGCCGTGGTAAGGTCCGCCTGGACATATTCGACGCCCTCGATGGCATCGTTGATCGCGCGGGCGGCAGTAATGACAGGGGCTCCGCCTGTTAGGAAGCGCTCGACCGTGGCGCGGCCCAGTCCCTTGGTGCCACCGCTGACGAGCACGCGCTTGCCGGCGAACTCGGTGGGATCGGCCTTGATGCTCATACCGTAACCTCCAGCGTCGTGATGGCGTCTTCCACCAGCGTGAAGCGGTAGGTGAAGCGGAGCGGGCTGCCCGGGAAGTCGCCATGAGCGGGGCCTTCGACCACGACATCGCCGTCTTCTTCCCGAACGGTATCGGGCGCGAAGATCGCCTTCACCGGAATTACTTCCTCTTCGAACAGTTGGCGGATTGCCGCTTGTCCCTCGAAATGCTTGCCGTTGTCGATGAAGACGGCGTCGCGCTGGAAGGGCTGCAACATGCCGTCGATATCGAGGCGGGCGTTTGCCTCGACATAGCCGGCGATCGGCTGGGGTAGATCCATTGGCATGCTCATCTCCTCGGCGGTGATGAGGCTGATTTAGCGTTGGACGGGCCTCACGATAATCGGGATAAAGGGGGATGAAGAATTGCGATTGACGGGACAATGAGCCGGCATAGTCTGATCGAACTGGACGCGGTAATCGCTATCATGCGCAAGGGATCATTCCGTGCGGCCGCGATTGAACTTGGTGTATCGACGACCGCGCTGAGCAACGCCATTGGCAAGCTCGAACGTCAACTGGGCGTGCGTCTGTTCAACCGGACCACCAGGAGTGTCTCGCTGACGGACGCGGGCCGGGCCTTTGTCGAACGTGTCGGTCCAGCGCTGCAGGACATTCACGAGGCGATGGAGACCGTGCGATCGCAGCAGGAAGTGCCTTCCGGGACCTTGCGCATCAATGCCTTCCCGACAGCGGCGCGCGAAATCATGGCGCCGCTCATACTGGAGTTCGTGCGCCGCTATCCGCAGGTTCACATCGATCTGGTCACGGAAGGGAAGCTGGTCGAAGTCGTGGGCGAGGGCTTCGATCTCGGTGTTCGATCTGCCAACCTCGTTCCCAGTGACATGATCGCTGTTCCTCTCGGCGGCCCGAGGCGCTTCGCAGTCGTCGCGACGCCAGCCTATTTCGAGAAGCAGGGAAAGCCACAGGTCCCAGCGGACCTGCACACCCATCAGTGCCTTCGTGTCAGGCTGCCGAATGGCGCGCTTTACCGCTGGCATTTCGAAAAGAATGGGCAACCTGTACAGGTGGATGTCGCTGGCCCCGTCACGCTCGACGAAGCGAGTCTCTCCCGCATGGCCGTTCTGGACAGCATCGGGATTGGCTTCTTCATGGAATCCGATATCCGAGAAGATCTTGCCGGCGGACGCCTAGTTCGGGTTTTGGAAGACTGGACGCCGGCTCTCGCGCCTCTGGCCCTCTACTATCCAAGCCGGCGCAATCCGTCTGCCGCATTCAAAGCGTTCATTGGTTTGGCCCGTGAGCGTATCGGCACTGCCTTATAAGCCGAATGGCAGTGCTCGGGATATTCCGCCACTCGTACCCTAACCCGCTGAATGGCACGTTTTGGCCGACATCCGCCGGAGCAACGGACTGTCCGCAACTGGGAAGCCGAATTGAACCGCTGAAGGACCGAAAAGGGGCGACCGCCGAACGGATCGCTACGCGCCCGCCTCAGAAAGGTTGCGGAACGCTGGTCGGGGCGGAAAAAGCGCCTGTTTTTGCCATTGGAGAGTAGAGGGTTCGATCCTAGGTGGAAGCGAAGATCCATTTGCAAGGCGGGCCGCTAACGCATCGAGATGACCAGAATCGGCATCGACCAGGTGCCGCAAAGCGGCCCTGTCGAGACTCAGAGGGTGTTCGACGCCACCTTGCTCATGGTCGCTCTTCTTCAGAACGCTTTGCTTGAGTGGGGCCTATCAGTTCGTTCTGGGCAGTACGGCTTGGCCTTTAGAGCACGCGACCGACCGCTCTGTACCCGCCACTTGCACGGGCGCGGAGCAGGCAATGCGCACGTTTCCGTGGGCGCCGCTGAACTGAATCCGTGTGCTGGATCCCATAGCGAGATGTGCGGTGACCTTTGCTAACGAGTCGAAAAGGACCGCGCCTGAGCGCCGCACATAGCTAGCGTCCACAGCCGTGATCTCGTCCGGATCCGTGTTTCCGTCGGTGCGCACGGGGTGGCTGACAGCCAGGATGTAGGCGTCGGTATCGAGCCCGGCTATCGTGGCGTTGGCATTGCGGTGGCG
>NZ_DATKFP010000165.1:0-4631 GCF_035511395.1 Sphingobium sp. | reverse complement strand
CGCCAGTTCGTTCGCGCCGATGCGCACCGGGTCGTCGGTGAAATTGACGACGAAGGGCGAATTCGAGCCCGAAAACGAAAAGCATGCAACGCTGGCGCCGCCTTCGGGCAACGAAAGCATGGCGGTGCCGCAAGCGGCTGCCGTCGCCGCCTGATCCCGACAGGGCTCTGGCCTTCGATGGCAATTTCTGCCATTATGATCTCAGGAGATACGTCAATGGCATCCATGAATGTTTCGCTGCCCGATCCGATGCGCGACTATGTGCAGACGCGTATCGACAATGGGCACTATGCCAGCGTCAGCGACTATGTGCGCGATCTCATCCGCCGAGACCAGGCAGATACGGAGATCGAGCAGCGCTGGCTGAGCGCGCTCGACGCTTCGGTCGAGGAAGCCGTCCAGGAACTCGAGAGCGGAGGCGGCCGTGAACTTGGCGCTTTCTGCCGCGAACTCACCTCCGAAATCGAAGCCCAGGGCCAGCAGACGCCGCTTCAATGATCGTCATACTGGCGTCGGCCGCCCAGCGCGATCTGCGCGCGATCGCCCGCTATATCGCGCAGGACAACCCCGTTCGCGCGGCCACCTTCATAGCGGAACTCGAGAGCGCCGCACGGGGCCTTGCTAAAATGCCGCAAGGCTTTCCCCTGGTTCCCCGCTACGAGCAATACGGCGTCAGGCGCCGATCCTATCGCGGCTATGCCTTGCTCTATCGGGTTGCAGGCGATCGGATCGGTGTCGTCCGTATCCTGGGTCCCGGCCAGGATATCGACCGTGCCTTGAACCTTCTTTGAGGTGAGCCGGGCGGGTAGCGCGTCATGCCGCCCGTGGTCGAGGACGCCGGACCAGGCGCCTTGATACTAAACGGGCTGGTCGGCCTCAGCAGGCTTCTTGCGTGTCCGCCGTGTAGCTGGCGCTTTCTGCGCCTCGGGAGCGGGGGCGGTTTCCACCGCCCGCGGCTTGCGGCCAAGACCGATCTTCTTCGCTAGTGAGCGGCGCTGTTCGGCATAGTTCGGCGCGACCATTGGATAATCGGCCGGCAAACGCCACTTCGCGCGATAGTCCTCAGGCGTCAGCTGATAGTGCGTCATCAAGTGCCGCTTGAGCATCTTGAGCTTCTTGCCGTCCTCCAGACAGACGATGAAGTCCGGCTTTATCGAGGAGCGGACCGAAACGGCCGGTTCCTGCCTGATCTCCGGCCCGTCAGCCGCCTTCCCAAGGCCGTTCAGCGCTTCATGGACACTGCTGATGAGCGTCGGAAGGTCCGTTGCTGACACGCTATTGTGCGTGACATGCGCGGCGACAATCTCGGCAGTGAGGGTGATAAGGGCGCGGTCGCGATCGATGGCTTCGGTCATTGGCAGGAATCTTCCAGGTCGGAGACGATAGGCTACGCTGACTGGCTATCGGCCAGCCTGCTACATGGCAACCGGATGATTAAGGCAAATCGCTGAAGCAAACGCGTCCGCTGGCATCACCACTCCACTGGCCACCATCCGCGCATCCTACCTCGAACACCCTTTGAAGGGGAGGAGGAATGGAAGGGATGCGGCTGAAGGGTGCATCGATCGGAAGGGGCGAGTGTCTGCCCAACATCGCGGCTTCCGCCCTGATGCGCGGCCGCGCATCTCATCAATCGACAGGAACAAACCCATGAGCGCAGATGCCTTCGTGCCACTTCGCACTTTCGACGTAACCGTTTCGTTTTTTTCGGATGCTGAGTGCTTTGCCAGCGAAGTCTATACGATCGACGCTGTGAACTGGTATCGCGCCGAGCAGGCGGCGATCGCCCTATGCGGCAACAGCACCTACTATCGCTCCGCCATTCCTGGTCTTGGCTGCACCGCTATCGCCCGGTCCATCGATCCGTGAATGCGCCCGACACCGACATTCCTCGCGTTTCACGAAGCCCGGCCATCGCGCCGGGCTTCGTGATTCCGGGGAACACAGATGCACCGCCTTGCCCCGAAACCTGATGATCGCAGGGCTCCTCGAAAGGACGATCGATGACCAGCTTTACCGCAACCTACAGCCCGGAGGACAACAAGATCCGCATCTATGCGTCCTCGCGTCTCGATGCCGAGACCTATGCCCGGGTCAAGGAGGCCGGGTTCAAATGGGCTCCGAAGCAGGAGCTTTTCGTCGCGCCCAGGTGGACACCGCAGTGTGAGGATTTGGCCATCGAACTGGCGGGCGAGATCGCAGCCGAAGAAATGAGCCTGGCAGAACGCGCCGCGATGAAGGCCGAACGGCTCGAGGGCCTTGCAGACAGGCGCCATGCGCAATCCAACGCCTTCGCGCGCCGCGCGGACGAACTGTCGCAGGCCTTTTATATGGGCCAGCCGATCTTGGTCGGCCATCATAGCGAGCGCGGCGCGCGCAAGACCCAGGAACGCATGCGCTCCGCCATGACGGCGTCCGTAAAGGCGGAAAAAGCGGCAGGCTACTGGCTCGGCCGCGCGAGCAGCGCGCAGCATTATGCCAGCAGGAAGAACGACCCGCGCGTCCGCGCCAACCGGATCAAGACGCTGCTGGCGGAACTGCGCGACCTTCAGCGCGGCATCAACAGGGCCCATGCGGCTCTGGCGATCTGGGAGGAGATCACGACCGACGAACAGATCCACCATGCGCTCGGCATCAGGGATTCCCGCGAACTCTGGTCGGGCTATGATCTCTATTACAAGGTCGACAAGGGCGAGATCACACCCGCCAACGCACGGCAGCAGTGCATCGATGGGGCAACACTCGCCGTCAACGGCCCCAACCACCGCCGCTGGATCGAGCACATCCTGCACCGGCTCGCGTTCGAGCGTTCCGTGCTGGGCGATGTGCCGCGCCATGATGGCGAACTGACCCCGGTCATCATCCAGGCCTTCGCTCGCGAGCACGGCGCACAAAGCCCCAAATGCACCGTGATCGCGGCGGGCGTCGTCCGGCTCGAAAGCCCTGTCCCGCTTCCGGCGCATATCGCGTCGGCATCCAGCGTTGAATTGAGCGGGAACGAGTGGCGCGACCTGATGCAGGGCAGCGGCTACAGGGTGCCGGAGAAGAAGGCGCGGCGTGCCTCGGGCAAACCGGATGCCGTGCCGCTGATCAATCCGTCCGCCGAACAGGCCTGGCAATTGCAGACCATCTGGAACCTGCGGATGGTCGCGGCCTGCAAGGGCAAGCAGGGCACAGCCAAACCTGCGGAAATCTATATGACGACGCAGGCGATCTATTCGGAAAACGCGAAAGGGGACTACGCGCTTTTCAAGACCGTCGAGATAGCCGCCGATGGCCGCCGCGTCCGGCTGGAATGGAAAGGACATGAGCGCGTGCGGTCTGGCGAGCCGGTGGTCCGCATTCGCATCTCGACGATTGGCAGCGAGTTCTACAAGCCGGATTCGGTGGTGGTGATCACCGACAAGCCGGGCAAGCTCTTGCCGATCGACCTCGATGCTCTGGAAGCCGGTGCCCGCCATGCCGCGAACGAGGAAGCTGCCTCTCCGGCACTGCCCATTGCGCCGCCGCTTGCCATCGGGGGGAATTGACCATGGGGCGCTCTGTATCTCATCCCGGCGGAGCGCATGTCGCGTTTGCTCAGTGGGACGCGGGCTGGATCGAGGATGACGACGATCCCGACACCCGCCATTTCGATGAATTTGCCGCACAGGATGGCTGGGAGTTCATCGTCGCGGATTTTCGGGAACAGGTGCTCGCACTCTATCCTTCGGCATGGTCCCACGATGGGTGGATCGACCGTGAAGACCGGATTGTCGCCATGAACGGCTATGCCCGCTTCGGCATCTCGGAATATTGCGGCTGCATAGCCTATTGGGTGGTCTTGCGGGGCGACATCGATACCGGCCGGGAGGGGCTGGCACAGCGATGGTTCGAGCGGATCGGGCCAAAATTCGAACAGCGTTTCGCGACGCTTGTCCGCCTGGGGCGCCTCTCGAACGGTGAGTGCGTCTATCGGCGCATCTCCGCCTGATCACCCGACCGGGATCCTCCACCCGTCCGGCAACCGGACCATGCAGCTGGGGCGCCACATTCCCGCGGTGCGATCGGGCCATGGAGTGGAGGAGGAGTGATGAGGAGTGATGAGGAGTGCGGCGATGAAGTCGCGGCAATCCAGGAGGCTCCCATGACTTTTCCCTCGACAATCAATACGATGGTCAGTGCGTCGCTGCTCACCAAAATCAGCCGTTTCACTGATGGTGGGGTGCAGGCCGTCCTCACCGAAATCATCCAGAACGCACGTCGCGCTGGCGCGAAGCGCATCGACATCACCCAGGTCGAGACGGATGGGGGACCCATGCTGCGCATCCGCGACGACGGGTGCGGCATCGCCGATCCGGTCAAGTTTCTGGCGCTGGGCGACTCCGGTTGGGATGAGACGATCGCCCGGTCGGAGGATCCCGCGGGCATGGGCGTGTTCAGTCTCGCCGGGCATCATGTTTCCGTGCGCTCCCATGCCGCCGACCATGGCGCGGCATGGCAGGTGACGATCCCTCCGCACGCGTGGGAAACCGGCCAGCCGCTCGATGTCGTCCCTTGCTCGCTCGACAAGGGCACGGAAATCGAGATCGATCTGCCCGAGGCGTGGGCGCAGCAATTGGAACAGGCGGTCAAGAGCGCGGCTCGCTTCT
>NZ_DATKFP010000164.1:0-1884 GCF_035511395.1 Sphingobium sp. | reverse complement strand
CGGATCAACAACAAGACCAACGGCGTCACTTTTCGCCGCTGGCTGATGCAGTGCAATCCGGGGCTGACCGGCCTGGTCCGCGAGGCGATCGGCGACCGGTTCATGGACGATGCGGAGGCGCTGCGCGACCTCGACCGCTTCGCCGACGACAGCGCGTTTCAGGAGAAATTCCTGGGGGTGAAGCGCGCGAACAAGGTGGCGCTGTCGAACTTGCTGCGCAAGCGCGTCAACGCGCGGATCGATCCCGCGGCGCTGTTCGATATCCAGATCAAGCGCATCCACGAATATAAGCGGCAGTTGCTCAACATCGTGGAGGCGGTGTCGCTCTACGATCAGATACGTTCGCATCCCGAAAAGAACTGGGTGCCGCGCGTCAAGCTGTTCGGCGGCAAGGCCGCGCCCAGCTATCACAATGCCAAGCTGATCATCAAACTGGCGAACGACGTGGCTCGCGCGGTCAATCATGACCCGGCGGTACAGGGATTGCTGAAGGTCCAGTTCGTGCCAAACTATAATGTCTCCATGGCGGAAATGATGATCCCTGCCGCCGACCTCAGCGAACAGATTTCGACGGCAGGCATGGAGGCGTCGGGCACCGGCAATATGAAGTTTGCGGTCAATGGCGCGCTCACCATCGGCACGCTCGACGGCGCCAATGTCGAAATGCGCGACCATGTGGGCGAGGATAATATCATCATCTTCGGCCTGACCGCGCAGGAGGTGAATGAGCGCCGCGCCAATGGTTATGTTCCTCGTGACGTGATCGGGCAGAGCCGCGAACTCTGCCAGGCGCTGGACGCCATTGCCGGCGGCGTCTTCTCGCCGGACGATCCGGGCCGCTACCGGGATCTGATCCAGGGCATTTACGACCATGACTGGTTCATGCTCGCGGCCGATTTCGACAGCTATTCCGCCGCCCAGCGCGAAGTCGACCGGATCTGGGAGGATCAGGCGCTCTGGGCGAAAAAGGCGATCCACAATGTCGCGCGCATGGGATGGTTCTCGTCGGACCGCACGATAAGAGAATATGCGAATGATATCTGGAAGATGGGTGCATGAACGAGGCTAGAAACGGCGCGTGCTGACGCCGGAGCAGATCGACCGGCTGGTGCAGGGCCGTGAGGATGACCCTTTTGCCACGCTCGGCGTCCATCCTGCGGAGAAGGGATGTACGGCGTGCGTAATGCTGCCCGAAGCGGTTGGCGTCAGCGCGCAGACGCTGGCAGGCAAGCCGGTCGGCATATTGGATCGGGTGCATCCAGACGGGCTGTTCTTCGGCAAGGTGTCGGTGCGCAAGCGTCAGCCGCTGCGCTATGTCGCGCTTTATGCCGATGGCGGTGAGTATGCGCTGATCGACCCCTATGGCTTTGGCCCGGTGCTGGGACCGATGGATGATTATTTCCTGGCGGAAGGATCGCATGCCCGGCTGTTCGACAAGCTGGGGGCGCATGTCATCAGCCATGAAGGCGTGGCCGGCACCCATTTTGCTGTCTGGGCGCCCAATGCGCAGCGCGTGTCGGTGGTGGGCGAGTTCAACCGCTGGGATGGCCGGCGCGGCTTGATGCGGCACCGGGCGGATGCGGGCGTGTGGGAAATCTTCCTGCCCGAAGTCGGGCCGGGCAGTCCGTATAAATATGAGATCGTCGGCGCGGACGGCGTGGTGCTCCCGCTCAAGTCCGATCCCTTCGCGTTCGAGGCGGAACTGCGGCCCTCTACCGCCTCGATCGTCGCCGCGCCGCTGGATCATGTATGGGGCGATGCCCGCCACGCCGACCATTGGGCGAAAGCCGATCCGCGCCGCGAACCCATCTCCATCTACGAAGTCCATGCCGGATCATGGCAACGGGACGAGCATGGCCAGTTTCTGAGCTGGGATGAGCTGGC
>NZ_DATKFP010000163.1:0-21701 GCF_035511395.1 Sphingobium sp. | reverse complement strand
GTAATTCTTTCCAGGCGGGATCGGCGAAGCGCCGGTCCTGCGGCAATGGTTCGATGGCCGGTTCGGCCTCGCTGTCTTCCATGCGGCGCTGCAGATAGTCGAAAAGCCGGGCATGCTTGCGGATGGCCTTGGCGCCAAGCTGCATTTGTTTGCCCGGCGACGTGGCGAGATGAATCCCCCAATCGGCCATGGCAAGCAGGAGCGTGGCCGGCGAAAGGCCGAAAGTCGTCTGCGCGATGGCCGCCGATGCCGTGCGGTCGAGCGTTTCGCTGATTCCGTCCAGCGGATCGTCGGAAGGCGGAGGGGACGTGGCCATGACTATATACTCCGAGTTCCGCTGGAAGGTGCCTCGTCTCTCCGACAGGATTCCACAGCAGATGTTTGGGCCGCCCCTCCCGGTTCTTCTTATGCCGAACGGTACTGCATAGGTAAGATAGAATGCAAGCCGCACGGAGCTTGGTTGCGACCGGACGGCTGTCTGACGGCCAGTCGCAACCGCGGGCGCGGGGATATTCGGCCATGGCCTGCTGGAGAAAAAGGAGCCTCAATCATTGAGCGTAAAGCCACTAGGTATAGTTCACGATGGCGATGCATTGCCTGGAGATACAGTGTACGGCGGTCGTCATCCCGGGCAATTTTGCGGGAAATTGAAGGAGAATGGATGATCCGCGAGATCGCCATGATGGCAGCGGTTGCGCTGGTGCTGGCCGGCCGGGATGGAGACGCGTACTGACCCGGCTTTTGAGGGACCTTGGCGGAAATCTCGGGCATGATGCCCAACTCGTATCGCCGGCCGCGCGTTCGGAGAGCGAGCCGCTTGCGCCCGCGTCAATCGGACCGGTCGCAGTCGAGCGCGCGCCGACGGTTCTTTCGATCGCCGGGATCGAGAAGTCCTTTGGCAAGCGGAAGGTGCTTGACGATGTCGCGCTCGAAGTGCGGGCAGGCGAAATCGTGGGGCTTCTGGGGCCAAACGGGGCCGGCAAGACGCTCTGCTTCTATGCGATTGCCGGCCTGATGAGCGTGGATGCCGGCAGGATCGAGATTGGCGGTCAGGATGTCACCGCGCTTCCCATGGATCGAAGAGCGAAGCTGGGCCTCGGCTATCTTCCCCAGGAAGGATCGATCTTCCGCGGCATGACGGCTGCGGAGAATATCGCGGCCGTGCTCGAACTGCATATCGCCGATCGCGATGTAGCTGCCGCGCGGCTCGATGAACTTCTTGCCGAGTTCAATATCGCCCACATTCGCGACGTTCCCGCACAGCGGTTGTCCGGCGGGGAACGCAGGCGCTGCGAGATCGCCAGGGCCATGGCGGCAGCGCCCTCGGTCATCCTGCTCGATGAACCGTTCGCGGGCATCGATCCCATGTCGATCGCCGACGTCAAGGCGATGGTGCGAAAGCTCAAGCGAGAAGGCGTGGCGATCCTTCTGACCGACCACAATGTGCATGAGATGCTCGAACTGGTCGAGCGGGCCTATATCATCGATCAGGGCAGGATGCTGTTCGAGGGCGGCCCAGAAGCGGTACTCGACAACCCCGAAGTCCGGCATCGCTATCTTGGCGAGGGCTTCAGGATGTGAGGCGGTTACCGCGCCCTTCGTTCAGGAACGGAATGGCCTTTGCCATGAGGTCGAGCGCTCGCTCGATATAGGCAGCCTTTGTCCGGGTGGTGTTGTGCAGATCATGGCGCTGCAGGATGCGCTGGCGCGGCACGGTGACCAGCGCGTCGAAGAGAAAAGCAGCGAGGAACGGAAGATCGCCTGCTTCCTCGCTGTTCGGTTCGCTCGCCTCGGCAAGGATCGTCTGCATCAGATCGATGCCGAACTGGGTGCCGATCGCGGGCTGTGCCCGCATCATGCCCGGATTGTGGTTTGCCAGCCAGATGATGAGCGCTTCGATGCCCACGACATCGCCTTGAAGCGACAGGTCGAGCATCCTGCGAGCGATATAGGCGATTTTTTTGCGGGTGCTTCCTCGAGGGACCGATGCCGCGATCGGATCGAGATAGCGGGCAAGGCTGTGTTCCATGGCGGCGACGAGCAGGGCGAGCTTTGAGCCGAAGCGGGAATAGAGCGTTCGCTTCGATGTCTGTGCGGCGGCGGCGATAGCTTCCATACTCGTACCCTCGACGCCGCCGGCGATGAATTGGGCAAGCGCCGTCTCGAGGATATGATGTCCAAGCCGGGCTGCGACCTCCTGTGGCGGCCTTCCTCCCCTGGGATCGCGGGCAGGCAGACGCGAGCCGGTTCCCGATGCGGCGCCGTCATCTTTCATGAATCGCTCGCGGCCCATCGCTGCTTCATTCCAGCTTTCGCGCTTGATCGGCAAGTGATACCGGGCAATATCAAAACCACTAAGTGTAGATACTAATAGTCCGGAGAGGTGCTTGCCCATAGGCGTACCGCCTGTTTGAACCAGAATGGAACCGGACTAGATGGCTCGCAGCGCTCATATTACTGGCCGTTTATGCGGGTTCCGGGCCGTCATGGCGGCGATGATCGTGCCATCTTTCCTGTCCGGCTGTTCCTTCGCGCCGCCCAATGTCCGGCCGGCCCAGCCGGTGCCGCAGGACTATCCCGCGCCAGCCGCGCTGGGCGCGTCCATCGCGCGGATCGGTTGGCATGATTTCTTCCGGGAAGAGCATCTGCGTGTGCTGATCGCGGCCGCGCTGGAGAACAACCGCGATATCCGTATCGCCGCGGCCCGCGTCGATCAGGCGCGCGCGGCCTGGCGTATCGAGGGATCGGCGCTCTATCCCGAACTCAACGCCGTCGGCACCGGCACGCGGGGTCGTTCCATCATCAGCCTGCCGGGCGCAGGCACGCAGAGCTATGACATCAAGCAGGTCACCGCGCAGGTGAGCGCGAGCTGGGAAATCGATTTCTGGGGCCGTCTGCGCAACCTGAACGACGCCGCGCGCAATCGTTATCTGGCGACGGAAGAGGCGAAGCGCGCCGTTGCCACCGGCCTGATCGCGCAGGTCGCCAATGGCTATCTGCTGGAGCGCGAATATGAGGAACGCCTCGCGCTTGCCCGGCGGACGATCGTCACGCGCGAGGACTCACTGCGGATCATGCGCCGCCGCTATGAAGTCGGGTCCGGCTCGAAGCTCGAAATGACCCAGGCGCAGTTGCTGCTGGCGCAGGCGCAGGATGCGCTGCAAGCGCTTGAGCAGGACCGCGACGTGAACCGCAACGCGCTGGCGCTGCTGGTCGGGCGGCCCGTGGAGATCGTGCCTGGGCCCCTCGGTCTTGCCGAAACCGGACCGGATATCGCCCTTCCGCCGGGCTTGCCCTCCGACCTTCTGGTCAACCGGCCTGATATCGTGGCGGCGGAATATCAATTGCGGGCGGCCAACGCCGATATCGGCGCGGCGCGGGCGGCGTTCTTTCCCAATATCAGCCTGACGGGTGCCTTCGGCACGGCGAGTTCCGATCTCGACGGGCTGTTCGGCGACGGGAGCCGCGCGTGGAGCTTCACCCCGACGATCGCCCTGCCGCTGTTCAATGCGGGCCGCCTTTCCGGCAACCTCGATCTGGCGAAAGCGCGGCAGGTCGAAGCCGTGGCCAGCTATGAAAAGACCGTGCAGGGCGCGTTTCGTGATGTTTCCGACGCGCTGGTCCGGCGCCGGCAACTGGCGTTGCGGATCGACACCGCGCGCAGCTCGCTGGACGCCTTGCGCGAACGGGCTCGGCTGGCCGGGTTGCGGTTCGACAACGGGCGTTCGGCCTATTTGGAAGTGCTGGACGCGCAACGCGACCTTTTCGACACCGAACAGGCGCTGATCCAGTTGCGCCGCGCTCATCTGGCGAGCGGCATAGCCCTCTACGCGGCGCTTGGCGGGGGCTTTCCCGCCGAAGTCGTCCACGACAGCAACGATCAAGGCGGAGAACACAGGCGATGACGGCGTCCCGGAAGACATGGCTCATCAGGGGCGGCATCGCGGCGGCGCTCGTCGTTGTAGCTCTGCTCCTTTGGCAGGTGCTCAAGCCCGGCGATTTGCCCGAAGGCATCGTCGGCGGTAACGGCCGGATCGAAGCGGTTGAAATCGACGTTTCCGCCAAATCGCCCGGCCGCATCCGCGAAATCCTGGTCGACGAAGGCGCGTTCGTGCAGGCGGGGCAAGTCGTCGCCCATATGGATACGGACGTGCTGAGTGCCCAGAGGGCCGAAGCCGAAGCGCAACTGGCGCAGGCGCTGAACGGCATCCAGATCGCGACCAGCCAGGTCGCGCAGCAGCAGAGCAACCGGGCGGCGGCTCTCGCCGGCGTCCGCCAGCGTGAGGCGGAGCTGAACGCGGCGCGCAAGCGGCTGGCGCGATCGGAAACGCTGGCGCGAGAAGGTGCGACCGCCGTGCAGGAACGGGATGACGATCAGGCCCGCGTCGAAGGCGCGGCGGCGGCAGTGGAGGCCGCTCGCGCCCAACTCGCGGCCGTCGACGCGGCGATCACGACGGCGCGCAACCAGGTGATCGGCGCGCGTTCGCAGGTCGATGCCGTGCGCGCCACCATCCAGCGGATCGAGGCCGATATCCGCGACAGCGACCTCAAGGCGCCGACGGCCGGCCGCGTGCAATATCGCGTCGCCCAGCCGGGCGAAGTCGTGGGTGGCGGCGGGCGCGTGCTCAACCTGGTCAATCTGGGCGACGTCTACATGACCTTCTTCCTGCCGGAAACGGTCGCGGGCAAGGTGGCGCTGGGCAGCGATGTACGCATCGTGCTCGATGCGCTTCCGGATCGTGCGATCCCTGCGAAAGTCAGCTTCGTTGCCGATGTGGCCCAGTTCACGCCCAAGACGGTGGAGACGCAAAGCGAGCGCCAGAAACTGATGTTCCGCGTGAAGGCGCAGATCGATCGCAAGTTGCTCGATCGCTATATCACCCAGGTCAAGACCGGCCTTCCGGGCATGGCCTATGTGCGGATCGATCCGAAATCCGAATGGCCCGCGAAACTGACCGTCAACGTGCCGCAATGACGGAAGCTGTCGCCCGCGTTTCGGGCGTGAGCCTGCATTACGGCAAGGTGCTGGCGCTCGATGATGTGAATCTTGAAATCCCCGCCGGGCGCATGGTGGCGATGATCGGCCCGGACGGCGTCGGCAAGTCCAGCCTGTTTTCCCTGATCGCGGGCGCGCGAGCCATCCAGGAGGGCCGGGTCGAGGTGCTGGGCGGCGACATGGCCGAGGCCCGCCACCGCAACGCCGTGTGTCCGCGCATCGCCTATATGCCGCAGGGGCTGGGCAAGAACCTCTATCCTACGCTCTCCATCGACGAAAATCTCGAATTCTTCGGGCGGTTGTTCGGGCAGGACGCGGCCGAACGCGAGCGCCGCATTGCCGACCTCACCGAAAGCACGGGCCTCGCGCCGTTCCGCAAGCGCCCGGCGGGCAAGCTTTCGGGCGGCATGAAGCAGAAGCTCGGCTTGTGCTGCGCGCTCATCCACGATCCCGATTTCCTGCTGCTGGATGAGCCGACAACCGGCGTCGATCCCATGTCGCGCGCGCAATTCTGGGATCTGATCGACCGCATCCGCGCGAACCGCCCGCACATGAGCGTGCTGGTCGCCACGGCCTATATGGAAGAGGCCGAACGCTTCGACTGGCTAATCGCGATGGACGCGGGAAAGGTGCTGGCCACCGGCACCGCAGCCGACTTCTATGCACGCACCGGCGAACAGTCGCTGGAACAGGCGTTTATCTCGATGCTTCCCGAGGAGCGCCGCCGCGGGCACAAGCCGGTGGAGATTCCGCCGCGCAGCGACGGCGGCGAGGCCGAGATCGCCATCGAGGCGCAGGGGCTCACCATGCGTTTCGGTGATTTCACGGCAGTCGATCATGTCGATTTTCGCATCGAGCGCGGCGAGATCTTTGGATTCCTCGGCTCCAACGGCTGCGGCAAGTCGACCACCATGAAGATGCTGACCGGCCTGCTGAAAGCCAGCGAAGGCCAGGCCTGGCTGTTCGGCCGCGAGGTCGAGAATGACGACATGGCGACGCGCCGGCGCGTTGGCTATATGAGCCAGGCCTTCTCGCTCTACTCGGAACTGACGGTCCGGCAGAACCTCGAGCTGCATGCCCAGCTCTTCCATGTTCCCGCCGGGGAAGTGCCGGCCCGCGTGAGGGAAATGGCGCAGCGGTTCGGCCTGGATGGCATCATGGATGCGTTGCCCGGCGCCTTGCCGCTGGGCCAGCGCCAGCGGCTCAGCCTAGCCGTCGCCATGATCCACAAGCCGGAAATGCTGATCCTGGATGAACCGACGTCCGGCGTCGATCCGATCGCGCGGGACCAGTTCTGGCAGATGATGATCGACCTGTCCCGGCGCGACAAGGTGACGATCTTCATTTCCACGCACTTCATGAACGAAGCGGAGCGGTGCGACCGCATATCGCTGATGCATGCGGGCAAGGTGCTGGTCAGCGACACCCCCGCCGCCATTGTCGAGAACCGCGGCGCGGCGGACCTGGAAGAAGCGTTCATCGCCTATCTTCAGGATGCGAGCGGCGAGACGCCGACAGAAAAGAGGGACGATCCGGTTCCTGCGGGCGCGCCTGCCGCGGCCGATCAGGACATTTCGGCTGCACCGGCCCGCTCCCCATGGTTCATGCGGCGCCGGATGATGAGCTATGCCCGGCGCGAAGGGCTGGAATTGCGCCGCGATCCCATCCGCGCCACCCTGGCCCTGCTGGGCAGCGTCATCCTGATGTTCATCATGGGCTATGGCATCAGCATGGACGTGGAGGACTTGCCGTTCGCCGTGCTGGACCGCGACGGCACGACCACCAGCGAGAACTACGTCCTCAACCTGGCCGGATCGCGCTATTTCATCGAACGGCCGCCGATCACCGACTATAGCCAGTTGGACCGGCGGATGCGCTCGGGCGAACTGAGCGTGGCCCTGGAGATTCCGCCCAATTTCGCGCGCGACCTGCGCCGGGGCGTGCCGGTGCAGATCGGTGTATGGGTCGATGGCGCCATGCCGCAGCGGGCCGAGACCGTGCAAGGCTATGTCCAGGCCCTGCATGCCCACTGGCTCAGTGAAATGGCCGTGCAGGAAACAGGTGCGCGGCCATCGATGGGTCTCGTCAATATCGAGCTGCGCTATCGTTACAATCCGGACGTGAAAAGCCTTGTAGCCATCGCGCCGGCCGTGATTCCGATGATGCTGCTCTTGTTCCCGGCGATGCTGACGGCTTTGAGCGTGGTGCGGGAAAAGGAGCTGGGTTCCATCGTCAATTTCTACGTGACGCCGATCAGCAAGGTGGAATTCCTGCTGGGCAAGCAGCTTCCCTATGTCGCGCTCGCCATGCTGAACTATGTCTTGCTGGTGTTCCTCGCCGTCACGATGTTCGGTGTGCCGTTGACGGGCAGTTTCCTCGCGATGACGCTGGGCGCTCTCTTCTATACGCTGTCGGCGACGGCCATCGGCCTGCTGTTCTCCATCTTCATGCGCAGCCAGATTGCCGCGATGTTCGCCACCGCCATCGGCACGATCCTGCCCGCCGTGCAGTTTTCCGGCCTGATCAACCCGGTGTCCTCGCTCGAGGGGGCGGGCGCGGTGATCGGATCGATATATCCCGCGACCTGGTTCGTCACCATCTGCCGCGGCGTCTTTTCCAAGGGGCTGGGCTTCGCCGACCTCTGGCCTGACCTTCTCGTGCTGTTCGCGACGTTTCCCGTCATCCTGGCGCTGTGTGTCGCGTTGCTGCGTAAGCAGGAGAGCTGATATGCGCCACGCGGCCAACATCTACCGGCTCGGCATCAAGGAACTGCGCAGCCTGTGGCGCGATCCGATGATGCTGTTCCTGATCCTCTATTCGTTCTCGGTGGGGATCTACGTCGCGGCAACCGCCATGCCGGAAACGCTGCACAAGGCGCCTATCGCGATCGTCGATGAAGACCAGTCGCAGCTTTCCAGCCGGATAACCGGCGCCTTTTATCCGCCGCACTTCACGCCCCCTTCGATCGTGGGACTGAACGAAGTGGACAAGGGGCTGGATGCCGGGCGCTATACGTTCGCTCTCGACATCCCGCCCGATTTTCAGCGAGACGTACTTGCGGGACGCCAACCCGGCTTGCAGCTCAACGTTGACGCTACGCGGATGAGCCAGGCTTTCACGGGCGGCGGCTACATCCAGCAGATCGTGCAGGGCGAAGTTGCCGAATTCATGAAAGGCACGCGTGCGAGCACGCCGGTCCCGGTCGAGCTGGCGCTGCGCGTGCGGTTCAATCCTACGCTGGCGCAAAGCTGGTTCGGCGCGGTCATGGAAATCATCAACAGCGTCACCATGCTGTCGATCGTGCTGACGGGCGCGGCCCTGATCCGCGAGCGCGAGCACGGCACGATCGAACACCTGCTAGTGATGCCGGTGACGCCGTTCGAGATCATGGCCAGCAAGGTCTGGGCCATGGGGCTCGTTGTCCTGGTCGCCTGCGCTTTCGCGCTTTTCGTGATGGTGGAAGGGGTACTGTCCGTTCCCGTCGAAGGGTCGATCGCGCTGTTCCTCGCCGGAGCGGGGCTGCACCTGTTCGCCACGACCTCCATCGGCATCTTCATGGGGACGATCGCGCGCTCCATGCCGCAGTTCGGCTTGTTGCTGATGCTGGTGCTGCTGCCGTTGCAGATGCTGTCCGGCGGTTCGACGCCGCGCGAAAGCATGCCGGAGTTCGTCCAGACGGTCATGTTGGCCGCGCCCACCACCCATTTCGTGAAGATGGCGCAGGCCATCCTTTACCGGGGCGCGGGCTTTGACGTGGTCTGGCCCCAGTTCCTGGCTATCATTGCTATCGGCGCGATCTTCTTCGCCATTGCGTTGGCGCGGTTCCGGCGAACCATCGGCACGATGGCGTGAGGAGGCAGTCGAATGTCAGAACACCAAATTGCGTGGGACATCGTAACGATGCTTCAGACTAACGATTGCCGAACGGTTCCGCGCAGGTTTCGCAGGAGAATAATACCGGCGGCGGTGTCGCGGATCCTGAGCCAGGTTTTCGAAACAGCGAATCCACGATTGCCCTAGCAGCCTCACGCGTCAGCCATAGCGCTGGCTGACGGCTGTGAATGCCCCCTATCTCCCATAGGTATCACAACGGCTTCTTCTGGCACGTTTGCCGGTGCACGGCCAACACAACCCAAGGAGGATGCCATGTATGTCAATGCCAGAATGCGTGAGACACTCTCACGCTTCAATGCCGCTTCTTCAATGGAAGCGCTGCTCGCCGCCTTAGCTGATGCCGCCACGAAAATGGGCTTCCCCTATGTCGCGATGATCCAACATGGCGGCCTCCCACGCTTGGTCGAACGGGCGCTGGTTATTACCAACTATCCGGCGGAGTTCGTGCGTTTCTACACCGAGAGCCACGCGTACGTCATCGATCCAGTCTATGAGGTGAGCCAGTTGCTGGACCGCCCGTTCAGCTGGGACGAGATTCCCGGTTATGTCGATCTCACAGGCACACAATCAGCCCTGTTCGAAGAAGCGCGGCTGCATGGTCTCGTCCACGGTGTCACCGTGCCGCTCCACATACCGAGCGAATCCCATGCGTCTTGCACTTTCGCACGCGCGGAGCCGATCATGGCTTCGCCATCGCTACTGACGACGCTCCACATCGTCGCTGCCTTCGGGTTCAAGGCGGGCCTCAGACTACATCATGCCTCGCGCGGACATGACGTACCCAGGCTCACGCGCCGCGAAGCTCAATGCACGGCATTGGTCGCCGTCGGCAAGAGCGATTGGGAGATCAGCCAGATACTCGGTCTGAGCGAGACCTCGGTGCGCTATTTCGTCTCCCACGCAAAGCAGCGTTACGGCGTCTACAAGCGCTCAGAGCTTGTCGCCAGGGCGCTCATCGACGCGCAGATCCTTCGAAACGACCAAGGGATCATTGAGGCTGGACCCCGCCGCCCGCGCCACAGGGCGAAACGGCGCAGTCCTTGACAGTCCTGTCGGTGTCGCCGTGTTGCGCATCCCGTCAATTGGCCCGCGAATCGCCATGCCTAGGGCGGATAAGTGTATTGACCTACGGTCGCACGATCCAGTTTGCCGAGCTCTGATAATGCCAAGCAAGGCTTAGCCAATTTCGAAATTAATAAACTCGACAGTAGTTTCCCAATCTGTCAAAATGCATAGCATGGCTTCGCAAACATTAGGAAAATTAAACCGGCTGCAACGGGATCTCCCAGAGAGCCTGCTGGTCGACGCGGCATGGATGGAAGCCCATGGTTACTCATCATCGCTGCGGAGCCAATATGTTCGCGCGGGATGGCTCGATAGCCCGACCCGGCGCGTCTATCGCCGCTCGCGTGGACCGCTCACCTGGGAACAGGCCGTTATCTCACTGCAATCCCTGTTGGACCTGCCTTTGACAGTTGGCGGGCGCACAGCGCTCGAACAGCAGGGCTACGCTCATTATCTCTCCATAACGGTGCGCGAAGTCCATCTCTATGGGCCAAGCCGGCCGCCGACATGGCTCGACAGCCTGCCACTCGATGTCTCGTTCCGCTGGCATAACAGCCTCCGGCTGTTTCCAGTCGACGGCGAGATTCCTCCCGAGCCTGCGCCCCGGATGTCCAGCACCGCCGGCACGACCTTGCCGATCCGCTGTTCGAGCAAGGAACGCGCCGTTCTCGAACTGCTCGATGAGCTTCCCCATGAGAGCTTCCATCAGGTCGACATGCTGATGGAAGGAATGAGCGACCTCAGCCCACGTCGCCTTCAGACACTTCTTGAGGCGTGCGCGAGCGTAAAAGTGAAGCGTCTCTTCCTCTTCTTCGCGGATCGCCATGGCCATGCCTGGCGTTCGAAGCTCGATGTTTCCCGCCTGGATCTCGGATCGGGCAAACGCGTCCTGGTCAAAGGAGGGAAGCTCGACCGGCGCTACAACATCACCGTGCCCTCCGACCTGGCGGGAGAATAGCTGTATGGCGTTTCTCGACGGCTACCGGAGACAGGTCGCTCTTCTTCTGCGTGTTATGCCTCACGTCGCGAAGGAGGATATCTTCGCGCTGAAAGGCGGAACAGCGATCAATCTGTTCGTGCGTGACCTGCCGCGACTTTCGGTGGACATCGACCTCACCTATCTGCCGATCGAGGACCGCGCGACCTCGCTCGCCACGATCGATGCGGCGATGCTGCGGATCAAGGAACGCATCGAGGAAGGACTGGTCGGAGCCAGGATTCATGCGTCGCGTTCCGCTGACGAAAAAATCGTCACCAAGCTCATCGTTCGTGCGGATGATGTGCAGATCAAGATCGAGGTCACGCCAGTGTTGCGCGGGACGGTCTATGATCCCGTCGTTATGGGTGTCGTTCCCGCAGTCGAGGACGCCTTTGGTTTTGCTGAGATTCAGGTGGTGTCCTTCGCCGATCTCTATGCGGGAAAAATCGTGGCGGCGCTCGACCGGCAGCACCCTCGCGACCTCTTCGACGTCCGCGACTTGCTGGCGAACGAAGGCGTCACAGACGATTTGCGACGTGCATTTCTCGTCTACCTCGCCAGCCATAATCGCCCGATGGCCGAGGTTCTCGCTCCCGCCCGTAAACCGCTCGCCGAGGAGTTCGAGCGCGGTTTCGTCGGAATGACTCACCAGCCGATCACTCTGGCGGAACTGGAATCAGCGCGTGAAGACATCATCGCGCGCATGGTTGCCGGGATGCCTGACACTCATCGGCAATTCCTTGTCGGCTTCAAGCGTGGTGAACCGGACTGGGCGCTTGCGGGCATTGATGAGGCGAGGCGACTGCCCGCGGTCTTGTGGAAGCAACGTAACCTGGACCGGTTGGACCCTGGCAAGAGGCAGGAGCTTGTTGCCGCGTTGGAGAAGCAATTGCTGCCGGGATAGGTCAGGCGCCCCTCCGACGCCTGCAGGTCAGCCTGTTTGCGGCGAGCAGCGCGGAAGGGTGGTGGTTAGGTGAAGTGCGGGAGCAGCGAGGAAAGGGTGGAGGTGATGGGAGAGGGAGCCGCTCGCGTTTGGGACCAGCAGGTACATTGAAGGCTTACGGTTCGACATGGATTTTGGCGGAATGGCCGGGCAATGTCTTTCCGCTAGCGCTGCCTATATTCTTGGTGATGCAGGCGCGCGAACATAGCGCACAGCGTGGTCGAGGCGCTCCGCCGCGTCGGCCTCGCTGATGCGGAGGCGGCGTGCGATCTGGCCAACGGTAAAGCCGTCATTGCGATGAAGGAACAAGGCCCGCATGGTCAGGTGCGGTAGATCGGTAAAAACAGAATCCCATACCTCGCCTTCTTCCCCCATCTTGCCCGACGACCCCATGACCCTCTCAATCACATCGTGGAGATCGGCAGCAGCGGGTTCCTGCAAGGCGTATAGGATCGCCAAGGACTGCTCCATCATTTCCAGCGCTTGTTCTTTCAATTCGTCGTTGCCCGGCTCGTTACCGCTCCCCATGCTCTCACCTCCTTCTTAGTTGCAGAGGAGCATGACAGAAATCGCGGGATTTTCATCAACAACAACCCCCAACTTGGATATTGTTGTGCGCTGGCTCTTTGCGCGAAGGTGCCATGCGCTATTTTATGGTTTCCGAGCCGTTAGCCGGACTTCAGATTTTGAAAACATCATGACTGCCAGCCTTACAGGTCGCGCCGCCGCTCGCATCAGCGGAGGTGCCGAGAAGGGGGTTGCCCGGGGATGGAGATGCTCGAGATATGGAAAATGCACGGTCTCGTGCCGACCTTGTAAGTCATATGCCCAGCAGAAGCGGCTGAGACGCAGTCCGTGTTGGACACCGCAAAAGCTGTCCCAACCGCGACATTTACCGGAACTGGCAAGAACGACCGTCATGCATTGACATTGGTGACGGTTATTGCGGCGGCGCCAATACCCTCTCTCTGGAATTGACGCCGCCACATCGATCCCTGTTCGCAAAGATGGGTCAATGCCGATAGATTAGAAGCGTTGTTCCCAATCGGTTTCCAGATCGAGCCGATTCACAAATGATGGAACACCGACAGAATTCTGCTATAGTCCTCCAGTGAGGATATAGCGATGAACAACGCCGCCCATATTCAAGCGCCCGAACCGGCATCGCCTCGGCTGAAACCGTCCGATTGGCTCTGGCGTCCGTGGTACGCGAAGCTGTGGTGGTCGGCAATTCCGGTCTGGTGGATTGGCATGGCTACATCGACCAGGATCGCGCCGCTTGAGGCGTTCTACGACAGTGCGGCGGCCGGTTTTCTCAACCTCCTGTTCTTTCCGATGACGGCACTCATGGTGCTTGGACTCGGCTATGTGCAGCAGTGGGTGGCCGGGTTTTCATCGACGGGCGAGGGTACGCCTGTGTCCGATGAAGCGGTGGCCAGAACCTCCAAAAGAATGTGGGAGGAACATGAGCGAGGAATGGAAGACCTTCGTGCTGGCACCGATATATTCGATCCACGGTCGGGAGGTCTCTACATCGGCAACCCGCTGAGCCTTCAGCACCCTAGTCGGTTCTTCAAGCACTAACGATTCTTGAAGCTGCTGTCGCCATCGCCGGGGCTGCCATCCACGTCCGTAGAAAATCTACCGCTCTTCAGGACGGAGTTCTGTTCGACCGAAGTCAGGGGCCCGGTAATGTCGAAAGTTGCCCGGCCGGAATCCGCATCATGGAGATATCGGTTGCGTATGCCATCCGGGCCAAGAATCCGGTCCGACAGTTCACGCGAGAAGGTCGCCGCCGGGTCGCTCGAGCGCGCGGCTTCGCGCTCGGCGGCGGCAATCGCTTCGCGCACGTCGTAGTTGACGATGTCAATCGACGACTGTGCTGTCTCGTTGCTGATTCCGACGTCACGACTTTCAAAACCAAGACTGGCGCCCACTCGACCTGAGGTCGACGTGGTCTTCTGTGGCGACTGCGCTTGGCCCGCTTGCTTGCCTTTCTCTGCAGGCTGCCCGCGACCGCCTATCGCCTCCGATTCATCGACCCCAACCGAGCCTCCGAGTTGAGCGCCGACGCTTGTACCGATCGTGACATTATCCTGCGCGGATCGCGAGAGCCCGCGCTGCCACCCGGTCTGCGCGATGATCGCCTGCACGTCGCGCGTAAGCGTATCGGCCACCTGCGGGTTCAGACGCCAGTTGCCATGACGGTCCATCTCGAACCCGCCCTTGAGCCAGTTCTGCATCATCGCCTGGCCCTGTTCGCCGCTGCTGAGGAAATGCTCGATCGTGTCGGGCCCGGCCTGTTTCCCTGCCTCGAACCGCGTAGAGGTATCGTTGCGGGCCGATTGCTGGAACCCGACCGAGCTGGAGACGAGAAGATCGTTGTCGGCGAACGAGAACCTTGCCCGCCCGCCATTGGCGACCGCGCCCAATTGGCTCTCGTTGATGAGCCCGCCGCGCCACATCTGCGCCGCCGTCTCCGGGGTGAGATTGAGGCTCAGATCGCCATTCTGCGCCATGGCGATCTGCCGCTTCGACATGTCGACACCATGATCGGCCAGCAGCTTCTGCATGCGCGTCAGGCGCTCATTATCGATGATCCGCGTCATCCGTTCGTTGCGAGCGCGGTCAGCGATCCCGGCCGCACCACCTTCGGCCATGTCGACCTGATTGCCGGCGCCCTGCGACAGCGTGCGGATGAAGCTGTCGAGATGTGCGGCCTGGCGCACCGACATGCCCGCGGCGGCCGCGCCTTCCGCGAACCCGGCATTGTCGGCCTGTCGCCGCTGCTCCCCGATCCGGGCGGCCGAGCGCGTACCGTCGTGACCGACCTCACGCTGCGCGTCGAGCTTGCCCGACCGCTCCGCAAAATCGAAGCCCGCTGCCTCGCGGGTGCGGCCATAGACGCTGGCGCCCTCGCGCGCGGCCTCGACGGTCGCACCGTCGGCGGTGCCGACCTGCACGGCGGCATTGTAGGTTTCGAGCGCCCGCATGACCTGCGCCTCGTTGCGGCCGGTTGCGCGGGAGAGTTGGGAAATGGCTGTCGACCGAGCCTCTCCGGATAGCGCATTGATAAAGGCGATGCGGCGGGAGGTTTCCTGGACTGAGAGGCCGAGCATGGAGGCGGCGTTGCGCTGGCCCTCATTGCTGCCGGTCCTATGCGCCTGCTCGGTCGCGACATTGCCGCGCTCGATCCGCCTTACATTGTCGCCAGCAAAATCGCGCCGGCCTTCCATCGCGCCGACTTGAATCTGCGCGCCGGTAAGATCGTTGCGCAGCATCTGCTCCTGGTCGAAGGTATTGGCGATCAGTTTGGCGAAGGTCGGATCAGCCGACGCTTGGGCGATCACCGTCGAGGCTTTGAGCGCGGCATCCTTTTGGTCGTAGCCGTTCCTCTCAAAATGCCGCTGGGCTCCGGACAGCATCATGTCATAGGCGCGCGTATCCCCGAACGCCTTCCACTGGACCATCTTCTGCGTGAAGGCCGCGAACGAACGTTCCCCGGATTGCCCCTCGCCAAAATAGCCGGTGCCAAGGCTGCGGAGCGCATCCTTCTCGGCAAAATTATGGATCGCACTGGTCGCGGCATTGTCGCGCACGGCGCGCACGGTCGCGGGATCGGTGAGGCTGCGGCCGGTGAGGGCAGGGGAGAGCCCGCCCAGTTCGCGTGCCGCATCGAGCTTGCCCATGCCGAATGCGGCCGTCCCGCTGGCGCCGCCTCCATGTTCGCCGAGCACGCTGCTCGCGGCACCGAACGCACGGGTTGCGCCGAAGGCCGAGCGCTCCCCGAAATCCCCGAAGTTCGAAGCCGCGCCCCGCCGCGCCATGGTGCCCGCTGCTCCCGCCTGCGCCTCGAGCGCGCCGGCATAGCCTTCGCTGGTGGCAAGCGGTGCGGCGGCTGCCGTGCCCTGACCCTGCACACCGAGCGCGCCGGATGTGAACGAGGTGAACACATTACCGGAGAACCGGAAAACCGTGAAGACGAACGCCCCCGCAAGACCCGCGGACGCGGTGCGGAAACTCCCGAAGATGGCGAGCGCCTTCATCGCGGACGACGGCGCCAGCATCCAGGCATTGGCCGCGACATGGTTGGCGCGCATCTCGGCCAGCACATCGGTCGCGCGGCCGAGCGTCAGCTGATAGATCCCGGCGTCGATCACGCCCCAGAGCGCCACGAAGACGAACAGGCCGAGGGCGAAGGAAGCCACGCGCAGATTGATCGGGGTGAGGATGAACAGCAGCGCGACGGGCATCATGAAGAGCATGATCCCGAAGACCGTCGCCCGGATCGTGGGCATCCACTCGTTGGCCGTCGACATGGTGGCCAGGCCTGACGAGACGACAGCGCGATTGGCCATGACACGCGCCGCCGTTGCAGGACTGTCCTCGAACAGCACATCGCCCACCGTGCTGCCGAGCATCACATTGGTCAGGAACTGCTGGAGCGAGAGCGGCGTATCCATCATCATCTGGCCAAGTTCGCCGATGTTGGAGCGGCAGCGCTGAAGCTGGGTCGCATTGCCGATGTCGTAGCCGGTGCGGGTGCAGACCTGCGCGACATAATTGTCGAACAGCGCAGGTTCGGAGAGGCGTGTCGAGATATGTTCCCACGCCTCGTTGCAGCTCACCGTCGTGCCGCCCTTGTCGGTGGACGTGAACACCGTGCTGAAGGTCGCCGGCCCCGCCATCGCGGCAAAGGCGGCAGGAAGATCGGTCGCCGTGCGGAACAGCTGATCGTCGTCGACGCCATAGGCGGGCGAGACCCGCGCGACCGGATAGCATTGCCGGACATAGTCCTTGATCGTCGCGTCAAGGAACGTGTCGGTCATCGGGCCGCGCGGGCTCGCTGCATTGAGGAACAGGTCGAAACTGTGCCCGCCCGCCCCGAACTCAAGCTTGGCATGGGGATCGGTGGTGTTGTCGTCGATCACTTCCGCGAGCGCGCGCTCCATCATGTTGGTCATGCCCGCGACCAGCACGATGAGGTTCGGCACGTCGCCGACCGGCTGATAGGCGTTGCGGACGCGGTCGTAGACATGGACCGTGCCCGTCGTCGCGACCAGGCCGACGAACAGGCCGACGCCGATCAGCATCTGGAACCCGAAGGCGACGATGCCCATGCCTTGCCCGCGGATGCTGGCGAGCAGGACGCCGAGCGCGATGCCCACCACCGCGACGATCAGCACCAATGTCTCGTAACGCGAATCCCCGAAGATCATCGAGACGAGGCGGAAGGCGTCCACCGTCTCCGCAAAGCCGTCATAGGTGTGGAAACTCGCATCGATCGCCAGCGCGGGACTGGCCGAGAAGAGAGCGATCAGGACCGAGATCGCGCGAACTAAGCGGTGCATGACGCGGCCCTCCGTCAGCGGTTGCGGTTGGCGGCGGCGCCGGCGGCGTCGCGCGCATCACGGTCGCGCTGGCGCACGACCCCGGCATAGTTGGCCGAGAGGTTCGCCTGGTTGAGGGCGGCCATGTAGGACTGGCGCATCTGCGCGCGCTGGCGCAGCACCTCGTCGCGTAGCCCGCTCAATTGCTCAATGCCCTTGGCGAGGATGCGGGTCTGGCAGATCCGGGCGCTGCCGGCATCGGCCGCGCCGGCGGCGGTCACGCCACGTTCGGCATTGGACACGGCAAAATCTATGCTACGCGTGAGGTCGTTGAGCATCTGGTATGCGAGCGTCAACGCGACCAGTTCGTCGGTATCGCCGATCACGCTCTCGACCAGCCCCTGGCGCACGCCCCATTCCAGAAGACGATAGACGGGGAGGGTGCGCACATTGGCGACGAACTGGCGTTCCTCCGCCGTCAGCGCGGCGCGCGTGCGGATCTTGATCGCGATCGACTCCATCCGGCCGCGCGCGAGCACCAGCGCGCCCTTGCCGCTGCCGTCGGTCGAGCAGTCGGCCGAGGTCGGCGGCACCGCGATCGCGCGGGTCTGGACCTTGCCGGTCAGGAAATCATCGACGCTCTCGGTGTCCTGCCGCGCGCAGGCGGGGATAGCCGTGAACAGCGGTACCTTGTCCGCCGGGTCCCAGCGCATATAGACGTCGCCGACGCGGGCGCGCATGACGCCGGCCCAGTCGGACGCGCCGACACGCGCGGCGGCATGGGCGAGGAGCGAGCCGGTCTTGAAGATGTCGGTGACCTCGGCCGGGCAGTTTTCCAGCGCGTCGCGCAGATCCTCGGTCGGATTGCCCTGGTTCGCCTGAATCTTTTCGCGGCTCTGCTGATAGCTCTTGGAGAAGCCCTCGCGGACGCTCTTGTAGCCGGTCATCTCTTCGATGATGCCCGACATATTGTCGTCGCCCCGGGCGATCTGGACCATGCGGTTGGCGAGCCGGCAATCGTTGACCTGGATCGAGTTGAGGAAGTTGGTCGCCGCCTCCATCTTCGAGATGATGTTGCCCATTTTTTCATCGAGGGTTTCCAGCAGGTACTGGAAAGCGACCGCCGGGGCGGCCTGAAGGATGCTTTCGAGCTTCTGGACGAGATAGTCGGGATCGAGGAACGACATGCCGCCCAAAAACATGTCGATTCCCCCGCAGCCCGCGCGGACCTTGGGCAGCGTGACCGACATGAGATAGTCGTTATGGACATCGATCCGGCCCGACATGCCGCCCGCGGTGATATAGCCGCGGGTCTGGTCCTCGAACGAGCCGGGGCTGGTATAGGTCACATTGTCGAACCAGCTTTCGGCCCAGCTTTGCGCACAAGCCGGTGTGGCGAAGGCAACGCAAGCCAGCAGGGGCAAGGCGAGCAGGGTCAGGCGGCGGCGCGGGTTTGCCATGGCGGGCAGCTTTCGTTTGCGCGGGCAAGGGTCTGGCTCCCCATGTCAGTTCCTTGCTCGGTTGGAGGATGGAGGCGTGGGCGCGGCCACGATTCCGGTGAACTTCGCCATGCCGCGCACGCCGACAGCGGGCTTCACCCCGGTCAGCATCTTGGCGGCGAGGTAGAGATTGCGCGCGAGGTTGGGCGCGTGATCGGTGCCGATCGCGACGGGAATGATGCGATTGGAATCGGCGACAGGGCGGACCCAGGCGACCGGATGCCCGACCCATGGCAGACCGAGGCGCCCGGAGCGCAGCATCGCTTCCTGGCTGCCGATCGTGCGGACCTTCCAGCCATAGCGTTGCCCCAATGTGCCGAGCCGCGCCCAGAGATCGGCGCAGGGGATGCAGCCGGGCGCCGTGCTCATCTCGACGATGAACGCGGGGGCCTGGCCTTTCATGGTTTCGGCGAAGTCGGGCGGCCAGTCGCGCGTCACCGGAACGCGGGCGAGCCATTGGCGCATCTTCGCGTCGGTGGCGACCGGGTGGATCGCCGCGCGCATCGCCTGTTCGTGCGTCGGCGCCTGCGCGTGCGCGGATCCATTGGCCATGAGCATCGCCGTAAGCAGGATGGGGGCAAAGCGGATCATGGCCGGGGTCCCATCCGAACGTCCACCAGATCGCCGCCCAGGACGCGCGGATCGGTGGCGGAGACCGGGCCGTTGGCGAGCGCGTCGAAGAACCCGTCTTCCTCGCCCGCGCCGGTCAGGAACTGTTCGGGCCGGATATCGCCCGCGAGCAGCCGGACCGCCTGGTAGGCCATCTGGATGAGGTTGGGATAGGCCTCGACCCCGCTGGCGATCACCATGCGCTGCTGGCTGCCCCGCCGGATCACCATCGTCGTGGGCGTGACCTCGACCCCGAAGCGCTGCGCGAGTTCCGGCTTGCGGTCGATGTCCTGAAGTGTGACCTGCCAGCCCATCTCGTCCTGGAAGCGCTGGACGATCGGCCACTGGACGCGGCAGTAGCCGCAGGTCGAACGCGAGAACATGACCAGCGCGAATTCATTGGCGCGGCTACGCAGATACTGGCGGCGGACCTGATCCTTCTGAGCGGAGAGTTGGTCACGCGCCTCGCCGACCATCGGATTGGCGGACTTGGCGTTGAGTTCGGGATTTTGCAGCATGGCGATCTGCGTGACACCGGCGAAGGCTCGGGCCTTGCGCCGGGCGAAGTCCTGCAGACGCCAGAAATCCGCGACCGCATCGACGGTGAGCACGGTCGCCGCGTAGTCGCGCTGTTCCTCGATCAGCTTCCTGATCTTCGGCGGCGTCCAGGTGGCCAGTTCGACCATCGGCGGGATCACCGGCTTTTTGAGAGCGTCGGGATCGGCATCCTCTTCCGTGGGTTTGGGCGGCGCCTGATACCACCAGTAGCCGGTGCGTTGCTCGCCGGTCTGCGCATGGACAGGCAGGATCGGCAGGAGCACCGCCACGATGAGGAGGGCGAGGCGGATCACAGCAGCTTCTCCATGCGCTTCAGCCGCTCGATCTCGACCGGGCCGTAGTAGCGGCTGTCGAACCCGCTGGCGTGCGACGAGCCGACATAGATCATGCCCGGCGGGATCGTTCCGATCATCGGACGCCAATGGTCGAGCTTCTGCCCATTGTGCCCATAAGGCTTGCTGATCCCGAGCAGCTTGCCGTTGCAATAGTACCAGCCATCCCATTCGCCGGGATGTATGGGGCCAGATGCAGACGACGGCTTCTCGATCCAGTCGATGCGGTCGCCCGGCAGGCACAGCGCCATCTTGGTAACATCGACCGGCTTGGGACCGGCGAGCGGATGCGACAGGGTAAACGATACGAAATCGCCGCGATGGATCGGCCCCGGCGCCTTGCGGACGAGCCAGGCGTCGATCGACGGGCTCATCACGATCGTCGCCTGGGGAATGGCCCACCACGTCAGCAGGCCCACCGGCAGGACGATGCCGAACGCCTTCCACAACTGTTCGGGTCGGGGTGGCTGGCCGAGCCCCGAACTGCCGAGCGCGACCGCGGCCTTGAGCGGCAGCAGCTTCAGTTCGGCCCAGCCGGATCTAGCGGCCCTGAAGGCGAGTCTGAGCATCGCGCACCTCCTGCTTGCCGCCGAGGCGGGCATATTCTTCGAGCAATCCTGAAAGTGCGGCGTCGCCGTAGATGACATGCGCGGCGCGCGGGGCATCATCCTCGCGCTCGCAATAGGGCAGCGCCGGATCGCCGGGCACCATGGCGAGTGCGGGGACGCGGGTGACGCCGTGCTGGCGGAAAATGAGCGGATCGACGATCAACTGCACGTCGCGCATCGCGCAGGCCGGGCCTTCGCATCCCGGATCATGGCGCAGGATTTCCGCGGAGAGTTTCGCCATCGGCGCGACCTTCGTGAGCCCGCCGGGCATCCCGCGAAAGGCCAGCACGCCGCCGACCCGTTCGAGCTGCCCGGCATAGATGCGCAATGTCGTCACCGGCATCGAGGACGAGACGAACAGCACCGGCACCCAGCCTTTGGTTTCGGGAGGCGTGGTGATGCCGGCTACGGCCTGCATGTCGGGCGCATCGAGACCGAGCGCCTGGCCGAGCCGTCTGGCCATGGCGTCGCGCTCGGCGGCCATCGCTTGCCTCCCTTTGTCGAGCGCGGTGCGCGCCCGCGCGTCCATCGCTGGCGACGGGGCGCGTTTGCGCAGTCCCTCGAAGGCGCGGCGGCGGGTCTCTTCCGATGGCGCGGGCAGCGCGGTCGGACCTCGTGTTTCCGCTTCGGCCTTTCGCGCGGCGGTGGCGCGTTCGAGCCGGTCCATCGCCGCGTCGCCTTGCGCCTGCGCGCGTTCCCTGGCGTTCACCGGTGGCGCGGCATCCTGCGCGTGGGAGGGCGCGGAGGCGGCGAGGAGGAGGGTGAGCGCGGAGAGACCGCGCAGCCTATGGCGTGACCGCACGCATATACGCATCGATCTTGTCCTTCATGTCGATCTGGATGTCGGCCTGGGCGCGGGCCTCGATCTCGGAATAATATTCGGAAAGG
>NZ_DATKFP010000162.1:0-2925 GCF_035511395.1 Sphingobium sp. | reverse complement strand
AGGTCATAAAGTTCGGTCGCCACGCAGCGTTCCTTCTATTCGATGCCGGTGAAGACCAGCTTCTGCACGCGGCGGCCGGTATTCACCTCGGTCGCATAGATATTGCCGGCGCTGTCGGTATCAATGCTGTGCAGCCAGGTGAATTGCCCCGCCTGTCGCCCTACGCGGCCGATCGCGCCAAGGACGGTGTGGGTCTTGCGCTCCAGGATCCAGATGCGGCTGTTCATCATGTCCGCCACATAGAGATAGGTCTGGTCGGGATCGGGCGAGAAGGCGATGTCGGTGACGGTATGGGTGCCGCCCGTTTCGGGCGCGATCACCAGGTCGCGCACGAAGGTCAGACCGCCATCCTTCTCCCGCCTGAACAGCTGGGCGCGGTTGTTGTTGCGGTCGCAGACATAGAGATGGCCATCCTTTGTCGGCACGACGCAGTGGACGATGTCGGCGAACATCTCCGACCTGGGGTTGGCGATCTTGCTCGGATCGACGGCATGGCTCTGGTCGAAATCGCCGCTGCGGGTGGGGGCGATCGGCGGCTTGCCATAGGCGCCCCAGCGGCCCTTATAGCCGTTGCTCTGCGCATCGAAACCGATCACGCGACGGTTCACATAGCCGTCCGAAATCAGTACCATGCCGTCCGAATGATTGACGTCGGACGGGTTGCCCAACTGGTCGGTCGCATCATTGCCGCCGGTCTTGTCGCGCCGCCCGAAGCTGCGGATATACTGGCCCTCCGGCGTATAGTTCATGACGACATGGTCGCCCTTGCCATTGCCGCCGAACCACACGCTGCCCGCCTTGTCGACGAAGATGCCGTGCAGGCTGGTGGGCCATTGGTTGACGCCGTCGAGAGTCGGTGCGCCAGAAGCGCCGCCCCAGCCGCCGATATAGCGGCCATCCTTGGCGAAGCGCACCACCGGCGGGGCGGGCTTGCAGCAGACCGCGGTCGGGGGCGTCTGGGCAAGGCCGGTGTCGGTTGCCGTCAACGAATGGGGGCGATGGACGACCCAGACCGAATCGTCCGGTCCCACGGCAACGCCGCTCACCTGGCCGAGCAGCAGGTCGCCGGGCATGGCCGGCCAGGCCGCGTCGACCTTGAATCGGGGGATCTTCGTGCTGGCCGGTGCGATCTGCTCGAAGGCGAGGGGGGCCAATGCCTGTTCGGGCGCGGGCGCTGCGGCGGTCAGGGGCAGCATGAGAAAGGCAGCGAGGAAGGGGCGCACGAGGAAGGCTCCTTGATCGGGGGAAGGCGGCGGGATCATGCCCGACTCCCCGGTCCGGTCAATGGCCAAGCAACGCATTTTCAAGGAAAAGGACCGGCCGGCGGGTCTTGTTGCGCCAGCCGGTCAGGGGGCACCGGAAAATGAGAGATCAGGCGCTCGCCTGCCTTTCGGTGTCGGCGATCCGGAAGAAGGGAAGGGCGTGGTGGACGATCCAGCCGATGGTTGCGGCATAGAGCAGGGTGCCGATACCGACGGTGCCGCCCAGCATCCAGCCGATCGCCAGCACGCCGATCTCGATACCCGTCCGCACCCATTTGACCGGCCAGCCGGTGCGGCGGCACAATCCCGTCATCAGTCCGTCGCGCGGTCCCGGTCCCAGCCCCGCGCCAATATAGGCGCCGCCCGCTATCCCGTTGAGGACGATCCCCGCGACCAGCCAGACGGCGCGCACCCACAAGCCTTCGGGCGTCGGCAGGATCATCAGTGACAGGTCCACTGCCGTGCCGATCACTATGATGTTGGCGACGGTGCCGATCCCCGGCCGTTGCCGCAACGGCCACCAGAGCAGCAGCACGATCGCGCCGATCAGGTTGACCGTCATGCCGAAGCTGAGGCCGAGTCGGGGGCTAAGTCCCTGATGCAGCACGTCCCATGGATCGAGGCCCAGATTGGCGCGCAGCAGCAATGCCATGGCGAAGCCGTAGAGGCACAGGCCCCAGAAAAGTTGGAAAAGGCGGCGGTGCATCATCATGGCAGGCTTTTTCTGTTCAACTGGCCTTTTCCAAAAGGACCAATATTGCATAAATGGCCTGTAACGATGGTCTGAACGGAACGAGCCCCATGTCCACTTCGCTGCTGCGTCCACCCTCGCTGCTCCGCCTGCTCGGCGCATGGCGCGCGCAGGATAGCGCCGAGCCGGCCTATCGCCAGCTGGCGCAGGCGTTGCGGATGCTGGTGCTGGACGGCCGCGTGGGCCTCAATGTCCGCCTGCCGGGTGAGCGTGAGCTGGCTGCGGCGCTGGGCCTCTCGCGCACCACCGTCGCCGCCGCCTTCGACCGGCTGCGCGACGAGGGGTTTCTCGAAAGCCGACAGGGATCGGGCAGCGTCACGCGCCTCCCCGCCGGCCATGTCGAAGCGCCTCAGGAAGAGCGGGATTTTAGCAGCGGCGGCAATATCCTCAACTGGACCCATGCGGCGCTGCCTGCCGCGCCGGGCGTCGGCCGCGCCTATCAGGCGGCGGTCGAGGCGCTGCCCGCCTATCTCGGCGATCTTGGTTACGATCCGCTCGGCCTGATGGTGCTGCGACGGGCGATCGCCGCCCATTATGAGCGGCGCGGTTGCCCGACCACGCCCGACCAGATCATGGTGACGAACGGAGCGCAGCAGGGCTTTTCGCTGCTGCTCAAGTGGCTGGCCGGGCCGGGCGACCGGGTGGTGATCGACCATCCTACCTATCATAATGCGATCCAGGCGTTGCAGCGCGCGCATGTCGTGCCGGTGCCGGTGGGCCTGCCCACGCAGGGTTGGGACATTGACGCCATGGAGGCGGCCTTCCGCCAGACCTCACCGCGCTTTGCCTATGTGATCGCCGATTTCCACAACCCCACCGGGCGCAGCATGGACCTGGGTACCCGTCGTGCGCTGGTGGCGGCAGCGACGCGCAGCCACACGCCGCTGATCGTCGATGAAACGATGGTGGCAA
>NZ_DATKFP010000161.1:0-95820 GCF_035511395.1 Sphingobium sp. | reverse complement strand
GGGCAGCATCTGCGACCGGGCGATGGTCGCGGACGCCATGCGCGGCGTCGATATCGTTCATCACCACGCCGCGCTGGTCGCGCAATCGGGCGCGGGGCGACGCTATCGCCAGGTCAATGTCGAAGGAAGCCGCATCGTCGCGCTCGAAGCCGCCCGCGCCGGTGTCGACGCGATGATCCATGTCAGCAGCACGTCCATCTACGGGATGCCGCCGCAAGGCGCGATCACCGCCCAAACCGTGCCGCGTCCCTTCGAGGCCTATGGACGGTCGAAACTGGAAGCGGAACGCGTCATGGCGCATATCTGCGAAGCGGCCGGCATTCCGCTGATCACCATCCGTCCTCGCGTCACGCTGGGCGGCGGGCGCCTCGGCATCTACCAGATATTGTTCCAGTGGATCGCCGAGGGACGCCGCCTCTACATCATCGGCGACGGGGCGAACCGGCAGCAATTCATCCATGTCGATGACCTGATCGACTTCTACATGCTGGCGCTCGCGCAGCAGCGGCCGGGCACCTACAATGTCGGTACCGACCGTTTCGGCACCCTGCGTGAGGATCTGGAGGGGCTTATCGCCCATGCAGGCAGTTCGTCGCCTATTATCGGCCTGCCCGTCGCACCGGCGATCGCGGCGCTGGCGGCGCTGCGGGCGCTGCGATTATCCCCTCTCGTGGCGTGGCAATATCGGACCTATCATCGCGACTGCCATTTCGACGTGACGCCGTTGCAAGCACTCGGCTGGCGCGCGCACTATTCCAACGCCGCAATGCTGGCGGAAAGCTATGACTGGTTCATGGTGCATCGCCAGACGACGGCCGCGGCATCGGCGCATCGTTCAGTGCTATCGCAGCGTGTCCTTGGGCTACTCCGTTTCCTGTCTTGACCGACCGCCACGTCGCGTCAGGGCCAGCCAGACCATCGCATAGAGGGCCGTCGGTGCCCAGAGCATCATGTGCGCCAGCATCAGCACCGCTGCGCCGAAGTTTCGATCCACCCCGCCCAGCCGGAACATCGCCAGCCCGAACAGCTCGAATGTGCCGAAATGCCCCGGCAGGCCCGGCACCAGCGTGCCCAGCGTACTCGCCGTGAAAGCCGCCATCGCCGCCGCCCATTGTTCCATCCTTCCCCCAAGGCTGATCCAGGCGCCCAGAAACAGGCCGGCCTCCAATAGCCAGCACAGCAGCGACAGGCCAAGAAACAGTCCTTGCCGACGCGATGATCGCAATATGGTAAAGCTGCGCAACGTCGCCCAAACCCCATCGACCAGCCTGCCTCTCAGCCCCCGATCGGGCGATGTGGCGGAAGGGACCGGCGCATGGCCCGCCATCATCCCCGCCAGCCGCGTCAAGATCATGAAGCCCAGCGGCAGGCCAAGCGCGACGATCAGCCCCGCCTCTGCCCCGACATGGGCGGCGACCAGGAAACCGCCCAGCAACAGCAGCGCCGACAGATCGTAAAATCGCTCGATCAGCATCGCTCCCAACACGCTGCTGATCGGAAGCCCCATGTTGCGCTGGAACCAGGCGAGCCGGAAAATGTCGCCGGCGCGCAGCGGCAGCAGGTCGCTGATCCCGAAACTGGTGATGAAGGGACCAGGCACGGCACGCAGCGGCACCGAGCGATCGGACACGGCCTCCAACAGCATCCAGAATCGCACCGCGCGCAGGTAGAAATCCAGGGCATAGAGAAGCAGTGCCACGACCAGTGGCGCGATCGTCGCCTGCCGCGTCAGCGCGGCGATTTCCGCCAGATCCAGTTGGCTGATGAAAATGCCCAGAAGGGCCACGCCGACAAGGCTCTGGAGCAGCGCGCGCCGATAGCGGGACGAAAGGCCGATAGGCGGCAGAAGTCGGCGAAAGCTGAGCCTCGATGAACCCGGTGCGGACATTGGCCCACCATAGCCGCCCCCCGCCCGCCCGCCAGCCTATCGGAAGAATTACCCCCTTCTGGAGACGATGCAGCCAGACGCGATCAGTTGCGCCTATCGGAACGCTCCGTCTGACGATATTTGTCGAACCATGCCAATATGGCCGCAGCCTTGGCGGCCGACTGCGAAGGGCGCGCGGTAAAGCCACCGTGGCTCGCACCCGGCACTTTCACCAGCGCCGTAGGCACGCCCCGGATCTGCAACGCGGCATAATATTGCTCGGCCTCGCTGACCGGCGTGCGATAGTCCTCCGATCCCACCACCACCAGCGTCGGCGTCTTGACGTTGCCGACCAGGCTCAGCGGCGAGCGGTTCCAATAGGACATCGGATCCTCCCACGGCTTCTTGTCGAACCAGTAGCGCGAGGTGAAGGTGGTCATGTCCATGGTCAGCGCCTCGCTGATCCAGTTGATCACGGGCTTTTGCGTCGCCGCCCCTTTGAAACGGTCTGTCTTGCCGACGATCCATGCGGTCAGCACGCCACCGCCCGATCCGCCGGTAACGAACAGATTGTTCGGGTCCGCCACTCCGTCTGCGATGGCGGCGTCCACCGAGGCCATCAGATCGTCATAGTCGGTGCCCGGATAAGCGCGATCGATCAGGTTGGCGAATTCTTCACCATAGGAAGTGCTGCCGCGCGGGTTGGTGTAAAGCACCGCATAGCCATGCGCGGCGTAAAGTTGCGCGTCGGTTGAAAAGACGGGGCCATAGGCCGTGTTGGGGCCACCATGAATCTCCAGGATCAGCGGTGCTCGCTCACCTGGCCGCAGTCCGGGCGGCGTGACCAGCCAGGCATCGATCGCGCGGCCGTCGGGTGCCGTCACCGGCAGCTTGCGCACCGGCGCCATCGCCTTGGCTGAAAGCCAGTTGCCATTAAGATCGGTCAGCCGCTTTCCATCAACCCACAGGTCGGCCGGCGCGTCGGTGTCGCCTGCTGTATAGGCAATTTTGCCGTTCCTGGAGACCGAGAAAGTTCCACCGGTGTAGGGCCGGTCATAATGCGTGCCTGCCGTCAGCCCGTCTGCGACGGTACGAACCGATCCATCCAGACCGACGCGCGCCACACGCTTTTTGCCGTGATCGTCATAGGCCACATAGAGTTGCGAATTGCCGGCCCAGTGAACCGCATCGATCGACTGGTCGAGTCCGGCGGTCAGCGAGCGCGCACCGCTGCCATCGGCGTTCATCACATAGAGTTCGGTATTTTCGTAGCTGCGGTTGACATCGTCATAGCCAAGATAGGCGATGTGTCTTCCATCAGGCGAGACTGCCGCGCCGCCGTCCGGTCCGTTTCGATTGGTCAGCGACGTGACCGCTCCATCGGCGACGTCCACTGCATAGACCTCGGTGTTCATCATCTCGCGTTCCCAGTCGGGCCGCCGATTGGCGGAGAAGAGAATCCGGCGTCCGTCGGGGGTCCAGGACAGTGGGCCGGCATCATCCCAATTCCCGAACGTCATTTGCCGGGGTGCCCCGCCATCAGCCGACACGACGAACACATGATCATATCCGGACTGGGCATAGCCGCCGCCGTCGGCCCTATATGTTACCCGGTCGATGACTTCCAACCCTGCCGCCCACTTCGCCCCCTCGGGCTTCTCCGGCGGCTTTCCGAGCTTGAGCGGCTCGCCAGGCACTCGCATGGTATAGGCGATTACCTTGCCGTCGGGCGACCAGGCAAGGCTGGTCGGGCTGTCGGGCAGGCCGGTAACCTTCACGCTGCGCCCGCTGTCGAGCCAGAGCATGTAAAGCTGTGCTGCCCCCTCTCCGTCTGAAGAAACATAGGCCAGGCGCTTGCCATCGGGCGACCATGTCGGCGAACGATGTGCGCCTTTGCCCGCAACCAACGGCGTCTGTTGGCCCGACGCGACGTCGACCAGCCAGATCGAGGGAACCTCCTTGTCCGACATGACGTCTGCGGTCATCCGCACATAGGCGATCCGCGAGCCATCCGGGCTTATCATGGGATCCGTTGCACCGACCAGGCGGAACAGGTCGTCTCCAGTAAAAGCGCGGACGGCGCCAGCGGGCGCTTCTGCGTCGGCGGCCTGGCCCATGCCGGTTTGTAAGGCGAGGCTCGCCGCGAGAAGGATCGCCGAGGTCAGTCGCAAAGCCATTTCCTTTCCATCGTTATTTCTCAACCCCTGCATTGGTGCGCAGACAAAATCCAGCGCTCTGATCGCACCGTTCGGGCACCAGACGGACCGAAAATTGCCGAAAACAAAAAGAAAATTCGCGCATTTTGATACTGGAGATGGCTCCAGCCAGAGTAGAAACTTACAATATTGACCCAAATCAGTCAGCCATTTTGACCATTATGTCCTGACAAAGCCATGAGAACCATTAAGCTTGATCCATATTATGATTTGAAGAAATAAGACGCTTTGGCGCTACATATAGGCGGCAATTTGAGACGAACGGATTTTCTGTGCGAAACCGCACGACCCATCCAGACCTTTTATTGTCATGGCTGCCGTAGTCGGGGACGGCTGGCGTCACTCTTTCATGAGGAATGCCCGTATGAAGATTGCGCAAATCGCTCCCTTGGCGGAAAGCGTCCCGCCCCGTCTCTATGGCGGCACGGAACGCATCGTATCCTATCTGACCGAAGAACTCGTCCGCCAGGGCCATGAAGTTACACTCTTCGCCAGCGGGGATTCCTCCACCAGCGCCCAGCTCGTTCCGGTCACCGAGGTAGCCTTGCGCCTCAATCCCATGGTGGTCGATCCAATTCCCTATCATATGATGATGCTGGAGCAGGTCCGCCGGCGGGCCGACGAATTCGACGCGCTGCACTTTCATATCGACCTGCTGCACCTGCCGATGATCCAGGATTTCATCGGCCGTACCGTGACTACGTTACACGGTCGGCTCGACCTCCCCGATCTGTCACCCTTCTATCGCACATTTGCGGATCACAGCCTGGTGTCGATCTCGGATCATCAGCGCCTGCCCATGCCGCCGGTCAACTGGGCGGGAACGATCCATCATGGCCTGCCCGCCGACCTGCTTCTCCCGCGCCTTCAGCACAGCGAAGGCTATCTGGCCTTTCTCGGCCGCATCTCCCCGGAAAAGCGTCCCGATCGCGCGATCCGCATCGCGGCGCGCTCAGGCATGCCGCTCAAGATCGCGGCCAAGATCGACATGGTCGACCGCGGTTATTGGGAGACGGAGATCGCTCCCCTCGTCGCCCATTATTCCAATGTCGAATATGTCGGTGAGATCAACGAACAACAGAAGGCTGATTTTCTGGGACGGGCGAGTGCATTGCTGTTCCCGATCGACTGGCCCGAACCTTTCGGCCTGGTGATGATCGAGGCCATGGCCTGCGCCACGCCGGTCATCGCCTTTCGCTGCGGGTCCGTGCCAGAGGTCATCGAACATGGCGTGTCGGGTTTCATCGTCGACAGCGAGGATGATGCCGTGGCGGCAGTCGCTGCCCTGTCCGATCTCGATCGGTCTATCGTGCGTGGCGCGTTCGACGCACGCTTCACGGCAGAGAGGATGGCGGCCGACTATGTCGCACTATATCATGGCCTGCCGGGCGCTCGCACCGATGCCGCCCGACTGCGCCGGGATCGCGGCGCGGAAACCGATCTGCAAATCGTTGCATAGGAGACGCTATGTCGTTGATCCAACCGCAGTCCGACGCGCCCCGACCCAATCCGCCCGGAATCGACGGCGGCCAGGCGCTGTCCCAGGCCCAGACCCAATTCTTCATTCCCGCCACCGCCTCTCTCCATGAACGACGGCCGCGAACGCTGAAATACGGCGACAGTTTCGCCGTATTCGACCATAGCGGCGATGCGATATCCGGGCCGGGAAGTCCGGAGGGGCTATATCATCGCGATACCCGGCACCTGTCGCACCTTTACCTGACCGTCAACGGCACGCGCCCGATCCTGCTGAGTTCGGCTCTGCGCGACGACAATGCGATGCTGACCTGCGACCTGACCAACCCGGACTTTCCGGGCGAAGACGGGCGGGTCGCCGTCGAACATGACCTGATCCACATCCGCCGGACCCGCTTCCTGTGGAAAGACGGCGTGTATGAGCGGATCACCATCCGCAATTTCGACACAGAGACGCACCGGATCAGTATCGGCCTGCAATTTGCGGCGGACTTCGCCGATCTGTTCGAGATTCGCGGCATGACCCGGCTTCGCAAGGGCGGCATGCGCGCCCCCCGGATCGGGCGATCGGACGTGTTGCTCGGCTATCTGGGGCGCGACGATCGCGAGCGGCATACGCATCTGCATTTCGATCCGGTGCCCGCCGAACTGACGGAAAGCCAGGCCCGGTTCGACGTCACCGTCGCGCCCGGCACACGCTGCGCCTTGTTCGTCAGGATATGCTGCGACAGGGCCGAAGCGGGTGATCCGCTGCCCAAGCAATTTCTGAAATCGTTGCGCGAAGCGATGCACGCCCTGCGCGCCGCGCGCCAACGCGGCGCGACGATCCGATCCTCCAACGATCTGTTCAACGAAGTGGCGCGGCGATCCGTCGCCGACATTTCCATGTTGTCGACCGATACCGAATTCGGCCCCTACCCCTATGCCGGGATACCGTGGTTCAGCACCGTGTTCGGCCGCGACGCCATCATAACCGCGCTTGAGACATTATGGATGGACCCGGCGATCAGCCGGGGCGTACTCGGCTATCTGGCGGCCCATCAGGCCACGACTTTCGATCCGGCAGCCGATGCCGAGCCGGGTAAGATCCTGCATGAAGTTCGCCATGGCGAGATGGCCGAACTGGGCGAGGTACCGTTCCGCCATTATTATGGCAGCATCGATGCCACCCCGCTCTTCGTGATGCTTGCCGGCGCCTATCTGGAGCGCACCGGCGACGCGGCCTTCCTGTCAGGCATCATGCCCCATATCGAGGCCGCGCTCGGCTGGATCGACACCAATGGCGATCGCGACGGTGACGGCTTTGTCGAATATGGTCGCCTGACAGATCAGGGCCTCCAGAATCAGGGCTGGAAGGACAGCCATGATTCCATCTTCCATGCCGACGGCAGCATCGCGCGCGGGCCGATCGCGCTCGCAGAGGTGCAGGCCTATGTCTATCGCGCGTGGCGGGCGGCAAGCGCACTATATGGCGCACTTGGCGACGAGACGCGCGCGCTGGATTATCAGGCGCGAGCCGATCAGTTGCGCGACCGGTTCGACCAGGTCTTTTTCGACGCGGCGCTGGGGACCTATGTGCTGGCGCTGGACGGGGAAAAGCGCCCTTGTCGCGTGCGATCCTCCAATGCAGGCCATGTCCTCTACACCGGCCTGGCGAAGGAAGAGCGCGCCGAAGCCGTGGTGCGCACCCTGATGGCGCCGGCCTCCTTCTCAGGCTGGGGCGTGCGCACCATCGCCTCGACCGAAAAACGCTACAACCCCATGAGCTATCATAACGGATCGATCTGGCCGCATGACAATGCGCTGATCGCCGCAGGCTTCTCCCGCTACGGCTATCAGCGAGAGGCCGCCCAGATATTCGAGGGGCTGTTCGGCGCGGCAACCTATGTCGACATGATGCGCCTGCCAGAACTCTTCTGCGGCTTTCCCCGCCGCCGATCGCAGGGACCGACTTTCTACCCCGTCGCATGCAGCCCGCAGGCCTGGTCGGCTGCGGCGCCTCTCGCGCTCATCCAGTCCAGTCTCGGCATGCGCTTCGACAGCGACGCCGGGCAGCTCTATCTGCACGAACCCGCCCTGCCCGAGTTTCTTCAGAAATTGACGATCAACGGAATTCGCATCGGCACGGCCCGCATCGACATCGCGTTCGAGCGGATGCACGAGCATGTCGTGGTGAAACCGCTTTGCCGCGACAATAATGTGCGGATCGTGACGGTGGCATGAGGCTCCTCCTTTAGGGCAAGGTCGGACAAGCCTCAGTCGGGAAGTTTTTACCCCATCTCTGGACAGCGCCTGACGACGACGAAGCGGGAACAAGCGCCTCCGAGCGATTCCGCAAACATTTCCTTAAAGTTATGTTAATCAACAAGTTATGGAACAAATTACTGATCGGTGCGTGAGGCTGTCAGGGCTGCCATTGCCGCCCCGACATGCCGGGATCGCCACGCGTTCGCCGGAAAAAGGAGGTCACCCAACGCGGTAAATGCCGCTCAGAAACAACAGGGGTCGAAATATGCACATTTTGTCTCTGCGCCCGATGGCGGGCGCCCTGTTAGCCTGCGCATCAATGGTCTGCCTGAGTGAGTGGGGGTTGTCCTTCACAGCCGAAACGGCGCGAAGGGGCGCTCCTCCAGCGATCAACCTGCAAAATTCCTCGGCAACAGCGACGGTCACAACCGACAACGTCCTCAAGGAAGCCATAATCGAGGCGCGCCGGATGAAGAGCGCAGGGGCATCATCCAGTCCATGGGACTTGGCTCTGGCGACATTGCTTTCCAGGAACACGGAGATCGACAATTCGGCAGACAGCGTATCGACGATGGCCAACGCATCTGGAACGGCCAGCCAGGCTTTATCGGCTGCCTCAAGCGCCGTGGCACCGACTGCGTTCGCGAACTTCGACTTTGCCGGCGGTACGCGATATCCCGAACAGGCCACCGCATCGATCGGTCCGGCCTTCTACCGCCCCGGTTCGACTGTCGCCTATGTGCCCATATCGCTCGACCGGCCGACGCCCAACACCGTGATCGCGCGGGTGATGACGGAAGACGGAACCGGCCTCGTGCGGGGCGTTGCGGGCATCAACTATCGAAGCATCTACAAATCGGTCATCTTCCGACCGGGCGACCCACTGACGAAGACGGTGTCGGTCCCGATCATCCTGGGCATCCCGCGGGCTGACTTCGTCGTCCGCTTCGTCGAAGCGCCCTGGGGCGGGAAGATGGGCACCGATCGTGCCATGGTCCAGTGCGACATTCTGCAACAGGCTACGGCGGAACAAGTCGATGGGCGAAAGCCGCGCGCATTCGAGCCGAGCGGCGCGCTGCAATGGTCCATGAGCCGCGACACGATGAAATGGTCCGATGCCGGCCATGACAAGGCCTGGTCCACCAAACTGCCCAACGGCCGCTCGCAGCCTGGGAACCAGGAAACGGGCGTCTATCTTGATGGCTGGGTGTATCGCGACAAGGGGATCGAAGCGCCGCTACGTTACACCGATCAGGGTCTGGTCATGCATACGCAGAAGCTCAAGGAGCCGATCTTCTGGGACAATGTGGGCTATGATTACGGCTCAGTGGTGCTGAGCGGCCATAACACCCGTCCATTGCAGATCGGCTATGGGCAATATGAATTCACCGCCAGGATGCCCGATCGCCGTGGCTCCTGGCCTGCCTTCTGGCTTATCTCGACGTCCGGCTGGCCTCCAGAAATCGATATCTACGAAGGGTTCGGCTTCGAGACCTGGTGGGATTTCGATCGTTACACGGCCAATACGCTGCACGGGGGCGCTAACATCACCCGGACATTCCAGCAGGGCGTATTCACGAACACCGACGAGATTTACGGCATTGGCGGCTTTACCAAGGACTTTCATCGCTTCGCCGTCGATATCCAGCCCGACTATATCACATGGTTCATCGATGCGAAGGAGACGTATCAGGCGGTCAATCCGTTCGCAGGATTCCGCTGGTATCCGATCATGAATGTCGCCGTGAAAACCAACGGCGATTATATGGACGGGACCGGCGACATGATCGTGAAGGACGTTCGGGTCTACGCGAACTGACATGGTGGACGCGTCCGACCGATCCGGGATCGGTCGGACGCATTGGATACCGCTTGCGCCCCTGCCTATATCCGTTCCGAACCATACACATGTATGCGCTCATTGGCGCTGACCTCGTCCCGCTTTCCGCGACGCGATGCCGCCTGAGCCGCCTGCACAATCTGATCTGCCGCAATCCCCGACCGGCCAACGTAACGAGTGGGCGGCGCGCGCGATCGGACGACTGCGTTGCGAAGATATCGATTTCCTCACGCTCCGAATTGACAAAGCAAATTGATTTAATAAATTGGCGCCACCCGGACGGGCGGCGCAAGATCGCCCGGGGAGAGGAAAGAGCGGATCGCGCATGGCTTCGACGCATATGGTTTCACGCTTCCGCCGGTGCCGGCGCGTACTCGCGGCGGGTCTGCTGGCGACAGTGGCGCAGATTGCTGTCGCGCAATCGCCGGCGCAGCGCGGCGTCGATCTCGCCAACCCGCTCGTCGGCACCGCACCGCTGGATCGGCAGGAACTGATCGGCAATGCGCCCCCGCCCGGCGAGCCGGTCTATTCCGGGCAGACATCGCCCGGCGCGCGGTTGCCGCACGCTTCGGTGGAAACGGCACCGGTCAACAACAATATCGCGCTGACCTACCCCAATGGCGTGCCGACGCCCTATCATTATCCCAATCCGACGATGATCGGCTTCACCGGCGGCGGCGGCCAGACCTATGGCGGCAATGCGGAGCCGATCATCATGCCGGTCGTGGGCGACTGGTCCGCGCCGCCCGCCTACAGCCAGAGCTGGTATGACAAGAAGCGCGAGGTCGCCTCGCCCGGCTATTATTCTGTCCATCTCGACACGTTCCGCACCCAGGTGGAACTGACCGGCACGCGCTGGGCCAGCCTGATGCAGTTCACATTCCCGCAAAGCGAACGGTCGAACGTCCTGCTCAATCTGCTGGGCCATGGCGGCACGGTGGAGGTGTTGGATGACAGCACGATCCGGGGCGTGTCGAAGGGGCGGGAGTCCATCGACGGCCGATATTTCGTAGCGGAATTTTCCCGCCCCTTCTCCGACCTTGGCGTGTTTCGCAAGGCGCCGGGCGACGCAAAGGGATGGGGTATAGGCGACAAGCATGTCGCGCCCGGCGAACGCAGCGTCGAAGGCGATTTCGCCGGCGCCTATGTCACCTATCGGACGAAGGCGGGCGAGAAGATCCTGGTACGCATGGCGCATGGCACCAGCTACGAACAGGCGACGCAGCGGCTGCGCAAGGAATTGCCGGATTGGAATTTCGCTGCCGTCCATGCCGCGGCGCGCGGGGTGTGGGACAAGTTGCTCGGCCGGGTACAAGTGAGCGGCGGCACGGAAAAGCAGCGATCGCTCTTCTACTCCACTCTGTTCCAGTCCTTCGCCAGCCCCCGGCTGATCGCGCAGAAAGGCGAACCCTTCACCGACAGCAATGGCAAGGTGCAGGTTGCCGGCCATGATCGCTACGGTCCAGTGCCCTTCTGGGACACCGGCCGCAACCAGATCGTCCTGCTCGAACTCATGGAGCCAGAGGTGGTGCGGGACATCATGCAGTCCGAATATGAGATGGCGCGGGAAAAGGGGTATATGAACACCTCCTTCCACGGCGACAATGCGGTGTTCCTGTATCTGGGCGCGTGGAAGCGGGGCATCCCCTTCGATTATGCGGGCGTATGGAACTATCTGCGCAAGAATGCGACCGATCCCAAGGGACCGCGCGATTATCTGGCCGAATATGACCGCAATGGCTGGATTGCGGATATCGTGCCGGATGGCAATCCCAGCCCGCCCTATGCCGGCGGCAAGGCGGGTGCGGCCACCACGATGGAATATGCGTGGGACGACCATGCGATGGCCGACTATGCCGGACGACTGGGCAAGGCGGACGACCAGCAGCGTTTCCTGAAAAGGGCTGGTAACTATGCCAACATGTTCGATCGGTCGACCGGCTTCATCCGGGGGCGCACGGCAGATGGCAAATGGATCACCCCCTTCGACCCGCAGGAACCCTATTATAATTTCATGATGAAGGAAGCATCGGGATGGTCGACGCTATGGCTGGCCCCGCATGATGTGAAGGGGCTGATGACGCTGCTGGGTGGACGCGATGCCTTCAATGCGAAACTCGACCAGTTCTTCACCACCCCCTACAAACCAAAAGGCATCTGCCGCGACTGCACCGGCCTTGTCGGCCAATATGTCCATGGCAATCAGCCCGACCAGCAGGCGCCCTATTATTATGACTGGTCCGGCCAGCCATGGAAGACGCAGGCGCTGGTCCGCCGCATCCTCCAGGACATGTATGGCAGCGACGCAGCCGGCTATGGCTATGCCGGGATGGACGATCAGGGCGCGACGTCGTCCTGGTATGCGATGAGCGCCATGGGCTTCTACCCGGTCGATCCGTCCAGCGACGTCTATATGATCGGCAGTCCGATCTTCGACCATGTGTCGCTGGAGATGGGCGGTGGCAAGACGCTGGAAATCAGCGCGAAGAATAACAGCGACACCAATATCTACATCCAGTCGATGACGCTGAATGGCAATCCATGGACGAAGCCGTGGTTCCGCCATGCCGACATCAGGAATGGCGCCAAGATCGCCTTCGTCATGGGACCGAAACCCAATCGGGCATGGGGCAGCGCGGCGGATGCCACCGCCCCGTCCATGTCCGATGCACGCCAACAGGGGAAATGAGGATGCGCCTTTTCGGTCCGGTCTTGCTCGCCATGTCCATGGGGATCTCTCCAGCCGCGCTGGCGCAGAGTGATGCCGTCTATACCAGTGATCTCATCACCAGCTGGGGCCGTGCCGTGACGCCGGACAATGCCTGGCAAAGCTATCCGCGCCCCCAATTGCAGCGCAAACAGTGGCGCAACCTGAATGGGCTGTGGGACTATGCTATTACCGCGCCCGCCCTCACCCGGCCGGAAAAGATGGATGGGCAGATATTGGTGCCTTTCCCGGTCGAATCCCGCCTGTCGCGGGTAGCGCGCAAGCTGACGCCCGACCAGCGCCTCTGGTACAGGCGCAGCTTCGCCGTACCCGCCGACTGGGCGGGGCAGCGAATCATGCTGAATTTCGGTGCAGTCGACCATGCCGCGCAAGTGATGGTCAATGGCGCGATGGTTGGCGGACATAAGGGCGGTTTCGACGCCTTCAGTCTCGACATTACCGACTATCTGAAGCCGGGCCAGAACGAACTGATGGTGCAGGTAGCCGATCCCAATTCGGCGGGCACCCAGCCGCGCGGCAAACAGTCGCTGGAGCCCAGCGGCATCTGGTACACGGCGGTCAGCGGCATATGGCAGACGGTATGGATCGAGCCGGTGCCCAAGCTCCATATCGCCGATGTTCGCGCCACTGCGGATATCGATCGCGGCGTGGTGGAGGTGGACGTCGCGCTCAGCAATTGGGCGGGCGACACCGATGCCGTGCGCCTGACGGCCAGCAGCGGAGGAAAGCTGGTCGCTTCCACCATATTGCGCGGCAATCGCCATGCGACATTGATGATGCCCAATGCGCATCTCTGGTCGCCCGATGACCCGTTTCTCTACGACCTGAAGGCGGAACTCATCAGCGTGCGCGACCCCTATGCCGGAGAACAGGATCGGGACCGCAAGGCCTATGATGCGCGCTTCACCCTCGCGGAAACGCGCCGCTATGCCGCCGCCCGGCCGGACGGCGCAACGCGCGACAGCGTCGACACCTATTTCGCCATGCGCAAGATTTCGGTGGGTGAAGGGCCGGTACGCGGCCAACCGGTGCTTCTGCTCAACAACAGGCCGCTTTTCCACAATGGCACGCTTGATCAGGGCTGGTGGCCCGACGGCTTGCTGACCCCACCGTCGGAAGAGGCGATGAAGAGCGATCTCCTCTTCCTGAAAAAGGCGGGCTTCAACATGGTCCGCAAGCATATCAAGGTGGAACCGGCGCGCTATTATCATGACGCCGATCGGCTGGGCATGATGATCTGGCAGGATATGCCTTCGGGCGGGGGTGAGGATCAGTTCGTCGCCGGGACCAGCCAGGGACAGGCAGTCTTCCCGTCCGCGACCATGGCCGACCATGTCGATGAACTCAGTCGCATGATCGGTTCGCTCCGGGCCTTCCCGTCGATCGTTCTCTGGGTGGTCAACAATGAAGGCTGGGGCCAGTTCGACAGTGCGACGCTGGCCCGTTACGTCAAAGGACTGGATCCCAGCCGTCTGGTCGACGCGAACAGTGGCTGGATGGACGTCGCGCCAGGCGTATCCGACGTATTCGACATCCACACTTACGAAGACAGGCCCCACGTCCCGGCGCGCCATGCCGACCGCGCGATCGTGCTGGGCGAATATGGCGGCGTCGGCCTGCCGGTGCAGGGGCATTTGTGGAAGCCGGGCAAGTCGCTGTGGAGCTATCAGGTCGCGGGCGGCGACGGCGACTATCTGACGCGTTACCGCCGCAAGATGGAGGAGGTGGTGCGGCAGGCCAGGGAGCATGGCCTTTCCGCCGCCGTCTATACCCAGACCAGCGATGTGGAGGACGAAATCAACGGCCTCCTGACCTATGACCGCGCACAGGCCAAGGCGAAAGCGGAGGAGTTGGCCAAGATCGCCGCGCCCTTGTGGCAATCGACACCCTGAAACCGGCAGGGAAAGCGGCCCGACAGGCGAAACATCGCGCAACTTTTAATTCAATTGACAAATTGCTTTTTTTATTCTGATATCGGCGATGGGTAGGGTTGATAGTCGGGACCGTTCCGGGTCGTCGCCTCTGTCCATCATAAAATCGACAAGGGCGGATACCGCCGCAATGCCCTGGGAGGGTGCTGAAATGACTATTGGATGTGAGGAAACCCGCATTGGTTCGGGCCGTACCCGATTGGCGCGCGCTTTGCTGATATCGGTCAGCGTAATGGGCGTGGCCACCGCCGCGCAGGCGCAGGAGGCGGCGCCACAGCAACAGGCTGCGGGCGCGCCACAGGGTAGCGCACCAGACGGCACGATCGTCGTCACCGGCTATCGTCAGTCGATCGAACAGAGCCTTCGCCAGAAGCGTGAAGCCAATGCCTTTGTCGACGTCATCACGGCGGAGGATATCGGCAAGTTCCCCGACAAGAATGTCGCTGACTCGCTTCAGCGCGTGCCGGGCGTCATCATCGAGCGTGATGGCGGCGAAGGATCGAAGGTCAGCATCCGTGGACTCAGCTCCGACCTGACCCTGACGCAGCTCAACGGCAATTTCATCGCCTCTGCCGACAGCGGCGATCCGTCGCGGTCGTTCAACTACACGCTGCTGCCCGCGAACATGATCTCCAGCGTCGAAACCTTCAAATCCCCCGAAGCGCGGCTGGATGAAGGCGGCGTCGGCGGCACAGTGATTCTCAAGACGCGTCGTCCGCTCGATCTGGAGCCATGGACCGGTTTCGTCTCGGCCGAGGGCGTCTATGCCGACGTGTCCAAGAAGTTCGAACCGCAGGTGTCCGGCCAGCTCAGCTGGCGCAATCCCGACGAGACCTTCGGCATATTGGTCGGCGCAACCTATCAGGAACGACGCAACCGTACCCTGTCGGCCGGCACGGAAACATGGTCCTGGTGGACTTATGATCGCGCCAACGAGCCGGCGACCGACATCAACGGCAATCCCTATGCCAATGATGATGCGATCACCTATTGGGCGGAAAATACCGGCGCCACCGCGCAGGACGGCACGCGCTATTCGGGCTATTGGGCGCCGCAAGCGGTCAGTGAATCGATCCAGGATCAGCAGCGCAAGCGCCTCGGCATTCAGGCGACGGCTCAGTGGAAGCCGACCGACGAGCTGACCCTGACCGCCAATTATTTCCGCTTCCAGATCAAGAACAACTTCACGTCCAACGTGCTGAAGATCCCCGAATGGGGCTATCGAAATTTCTTCACCGGGGGCACGTTTGATGACAGCGGCACCATATTGCAGGGCGCGAACTTCGCCGTCCCGCCCGCCGGCACGGGATGCCTTGCACAGGCGTCCCCCTGCACGATGGAAACGCCACAGATTTCGGGGCAATATAGCCGTGAGAAGATCACCTCGAACACCTTCGACATCAACGGCGAATATGAACATGACCGGTTCAAGGCTTCCTTCGTGGTCGGCAAGACTCGCGCGACCGGCGGTCCCTCGCTGCGCTTCAGCGTCGCGGCCAAACCGCGCCTGACTACGGCGACCCAAAATACCAACGGCAATCTGGTCAGCGACTGGGCGTTCAAGAATGGCTCGGTCGACATGCAATTCTCGCCCGAATTGCAGCAGAATATCATGAACGGCATTGCCCAGATCGACGTCGGATCAACTGGCGGCAGCTATACCAACAGCATGATCGAGCAGAAATATGCGCAGATCGACCTGACCCGCTCCTTCGATGGCTTCATCGATTCCGTTCAGGTCGGGGCGAAATGGCGCGACGGCAAGGTGTCTCGCAAGATTGGCCGGGCGGAATGGTACGCCGATCCGGCCAGCGAGCTCCGTTATCAGGATACGCCGGGCGGAGCAGTGGCGCGACCGGAATTCTTCTACGACAAGCCGATGGGCAATATTCCGGGCGGCTTCACCGCCAGTTCCTTCCCCGGCATCAACTTCAACAATTATCTGGATTATCTCAACAACACATATGGTGATTATGTGCGGGTGGAAGAGGACCAGAATCTTTACCATATCGGGGAAAAGATCTGGGCCGGCTATGCGCAGGTCAATTTCAAGACCGACACGCTGCGCGGCAATCTTGGTCTGCGCATCGTCAATACGAAGCAGACCGGCCGATCGACCGACACACTTTATTATCAGGATGATTATTGCGTCAACGGACCCGGCGGCCCCTTCTCGCCGCCGCCGCAGGGCGCGGATGGCAACTGCCTGGTGATCCCGCTAGACGACCGCGAACGGCGCGTCTTCAGCGCGGTCGACGAATCGAAGAGCTACACGGATTTCCTGCCCAGCTTCAACGTGTCCTGGGAAGTCCGCCCCGACCTCATGCTGCGCGGCGCAGTGTCGAAGGTGATTGCGCGGCCGGGCTATAATGATCTGGCCGGCGCGCGATCGTTGACCTTCAATTCCGACGCCTTCGTCTATGATCGCCAGCAGTTCGGCGCGCGTCCCGGCTGGTTCGGCAACGGCGGCAATTTCGACCTGAAGCCTTTCTCCGCCTGGCAATATGATCTTGGCATCGAATGGTATTTCCATCAGGGTTCGGTGCTCGGCGCGACGCTGTTCCGCAAGGATGTGTCGGACTTCATCGTGCCGCTGGTCCTTGACCTCACGCAGACCGTTGCGGGTGAACAAGTGGTTGTGCAGCAATATTCGACCCAGGCAAACGGATCCAAGGCGAAGTCGCAGGGCATCGAAGTCTATGCCCAGCATACGCTGTCCTTCGGGCTCGGCGCGCAGGTGAATTTCACCTATAACGATACGTCGGTGGCGGAGATCGCGCTGGACGGGCAGGCGGTGGGCACTTCGCCGCTGGTCGGCAGCGCGAAGACCCAGCTCAATGCGTCGGTCTTCTGGGAAACTGACAAGTTCCTGCTTCGCGCGTCCTATAATCGCCGTGGCAAGGTGGTGCGCGGCATCGCGTCCGGTCTCAACATCTATGACGATCCCTATGAGCAGGTCGACCTGAACGCCTCATACAATATCAACGAGAAACTGTCGTTGACAGCGTCGGTCATCAACCTGACCAAATCGGAACAGCGGCAGCATCTTGGCAATGACACGAAGGATCGTTTCTATTCTAATGTCTATGCCGGGCGGCGTGCCTATGTCGGCGTGACCTATAATTTCTGATCGGGTCGCACCGAAGGAGGTGGGCGACTGCACGCGCCCACCTCCGCTTTTCGATAAGGGAGCAACAATGATCCTCGGTCGCATATCCGCCCTGGTCCTGATCGGCGCGGCGCTGTTGCCAGTGGCGGCAATCGCGGGGAATCCGGCCTTGCCGGGCTATTATGCCGATCCGGAAATCCGTGCCTTTGACGGGCAATATTGGATCTACCCCACCTATTCCGATCATGACGGCGCGCCGGACCTGACCAAGGCCTTCACGCCGGCACAGGACCAGGCGCGAAAGGCCAGTTCGATCCGCCCTTCCTATCTCTACCAGACCTTCTTCAACGCTTTCTCGTCACCCGATCTGGTGCATTGGAAAAAGCACAGCCATGTGCTCGACGTCGCCACCATCCCCTGGGCCTACAAGGCGATCTGGGCGCCATCGGTCATCGAACAGGGCGGGCGCTATTATATGTTCTTCAGCGCCAACGACATTCAGAATGACGACGAAACAGGCGGCATCGGCCTCGCCGTCAGCGACAGTCCGGGTGGTCCGTTCCGCGATGCGATCGGTAAACCGCTGATCGACAAGTTTCACAATGGCGCCCAACCGATCGATCCCTTCGTCTATCGCGACGAAGATGGGCAGATCTATCTGTTCTACGGCGGCTGGAAGCATTGCAATGTCGTGCGGCTCAGCGCGGATATGCGTACCGTAATTCCGTTCGAGGATGGCACGACTTACAAGGAAATCACGCCGCCGGGCTATGTCGAAGGCAGCTTCCTCATCAAGCGCAAGGGCGTCTATTATTTCATGTGGTCCGAAGGCGGCTGGACCGGCCCGACTATAGCGTCGCCTATGCGACCGGCCCGACCGCCACCGGGCCATTCACATCGCGCGGACGGATATTGGCGCAGGATTTCAGGATCGCGCGCGGCGCGGGGCATCATTCCGTGCTCAACATTCCTGGAACGGACGACTGGTTCATCGCCTATCATCGCCGCCCACTGGGCGACGATGTCGGTGAGCATCGGCAGGTCGCGATCGAGCGCCTGACATTCGATGCCGATGGCAGCATCCGCCCGGTGGTGATGACGAACGAAGGCGTTGCGCCGCAGCAACCGCCCAGAAAAATGAGAAAGCAGCGCAAATGAAACAGCCGGGAGATGGGTGTGAAGACCATGCGTAGGGCGATTGGCCGTGGTGCGATGAAGCTGATCCTCGGAGCGTCGCTTCTGGCGCTGACGACGGCAGGGATCGGGGCCGAAAGCGGGGCGACGAACGGACAGGATGCGGCGCCCTCCCCTACGGCGCTGGTCGATCTGGCCAACCCGCTGATGGGCACGGACAGCAGCTATGAACTCTCCTATGGCAACACCTATCCGGCGGTCGCCGTGCCATGGGGGATGAATTTCTGGACCCCCGTCACCGGAAAGATGGGCAATGGCTGGGGCTACACCTATGACGAACACAAGATAAACGGCATCAAGCAGACCCATCAGCCCAGCCCCTGGATGGGCGATTATGCCGCCTTCGCGCTGTTCGCGGAAACCGGAACGGTCAAGGTCAAGGAAGAAGAACGCGCCTCCTGGTACAGCCACAAGGCAGAAGAAAGCCGCGCTTATGGCTACAAGGTTTATCTGGCCGATTATGATGTGACGGCAGAGGTCGCGCCGACCAACCGCGCAGCCCAGTTCCGCTTCACTTTCCCGCAGAGCGACCAGGCCCATATCCTGCTCGACGCCTATGCCGGCGGCTCGATGGTGAAGGTCGACGCCGCCAACCGCCGCATCACAGGCTATGTCCGCAATAACAAGGGCGGTGTGCCGGATAATTTCCGCAACTATTTCGTGGCGGAATTTGACCATGATTTCACGGTCGGTCAGACTTGGGATGAGAAGGGTACGCTGGCCGCGATCGCACAGCGCGAGGGCGACCATGTCGGCGCGGTGGTCAGCTTCAAGACGCAGAAAGGCGAGCAGATCGGCGTCAAGGTCGCCTCATCCTTCATCAGTCCGGAACAGGCGCTGCGCAATCTGGCGAGCGAAGTCGGCAACGACGATTTCGACACGACGAAGGAAAAGGCCAAGCAGGTCTGGGAACAGGAATTCCAGCGCATCGCGGTCGACGATCCTGACGTCGACAATCGCCGCACCTTCTATTCCGCGCTCTACCGAATGCTGCAATTTCCCCGAAATTTCCATGAGATAGATGGTCAGGGACGCCAGGTTCACTATAGCCCCTATGACGGGAAGGTGCATCCCGGCCCGCTCTATACCGACAATGGCTTCTGGGACACCTGGCGCGCGGTCTTCCCCTTCTTCGCGCTCATGTATCCGGAGCGCGATGGCGAGATCATGCAGGGGCTGGCCAATACATACAAGGAATCCGGCTGGCTGCCCGAATGGGCCAGCCCCGGCCATCGCAATGTCATGATCGGCTCCAACAGCGCGATCCTGATCGCCGACGCCTATGCCAATGGCGTGCGCGGCTTCGACGTCAACACGCTCTATGAAGCGATGGTCAAGAACGCCACTACTTCCAGGGGTCGACCGACCGACGCCAAGGGCAAGACGCTGACCGCCGTGGGACGCGAGGGCGTCGAATATTATAACCAGCTGGGCTATGTGCCCTATGATGTCGGCATCAATGAAAATGCTGCCCGCACGCTGGAATATGCGACCGCCGATTTCGCCCTGTCGCGCCTCGCTACCCAGCTGGGCAAGACGGCGGATGCGAAGCTTTACGCGGCCCGCGCACAGAATTATCGCAAGCTGTACGACGCACAGAGTGGCTGGATGCGCGGCCGCAACAAGGACGGTTCGTGGTCGGCCAATTTCAGCCCCTATAAATGGGGAGACGCCTTCACCGAAGGCAATGCGCTCCATTATAGCTGGTCGGTGATGCAGGATGTGCAGGGCCTGATCGACCTGATGGGCGGCGACCGGAAGTTCGTCGATCGCCTCGACAGCATCTTCACCACGCCGCCGATTTTCGACGACAGCTATTATGGGCAGGTGATCCACGAAATCCGCGAGATGCAGATTGTCGACATGGGCCAATATGCCCATGGCAACCAGCCGATCCAGCATATGACCTATCTCTACGACTGGGCCGGTACCCCGTGGAAAACGCAATTCCATGTCCGCGACGTCATGCGCAAACTCTATGCTCCGACGCCAGACGGCTATCCGGGGGACGAGGATAACGGCCAGACGTCTGCCTGGTACGTCTTCTCCGCCCTGGGCTTCTATCCGGTCACGCCCACCGTGGGTCAATATGCGATCGGTAGCCCGCTCTTCCGCCGCGTCACGCTAACCATGCCGGGCGGGAGGAAGCTAATGGTCGAGGCGGAGAATAACAGTGCCGACAATGTCTATATCCAGTCGGTGACGCTGAACGGCCAGGTCTGGAACAAGCCATGGCTGCCGCGCGAAGAGCTTCAGAAGGGCGGCACCCTGCGCTTCGTCATGGGACCGAAACCCAATGAGCAATGGGGCGCGGCCAAGGCCGATGCCCCCTTTTCCATGAGCAAGCCCAAGTAACGACAAGAAACGAGAGAGGAATGACCCGATGAGCTTCCGTCGCCGAGACATCATCGCCGGCGCCGGAGCGCTGGCACTGGCCGCCACTATCCCCTCCCCCTCCCCCGGGGCCGCCAGTGCCAGCGTCTTCCCGTCGAAACGCCCGCCCAAGGGGCAGCGCCGCTTCGTCAGCAAGGCGGTGGAGGCGGAGATCGCGCGGGTAAAGGCCAGGATCGCCGACCCGGAGATCGCATGGCTGTTCGAAAATTGCTATCCCAACACGCTCGACACCACGGCTGAGATGGGTGTGGTGGACGGCCGGCCCGATGCCTTCGTCATCACCGGCGACATTGACGCACTCTGGCTGCGGGACAGTTCAGCGCAGTTGCAGACCTATGTCCATCTGACGCCCAGGGATGCGGATTTGCGCCGCCTGTTCCATGGCCTGATCCAGCGGCAGGCGCGCTGCATCCTGATCGATCCCTATGCCAACGCCTTCATGAAAGACCCGGCATCCCGGTCCAGTCTGCCGGCCATTTCCGACAGGACCGATATGAAGCCGGGCGTCGCGGAACGGAAATGGGAGATAGACAGCCTTTGCTATCCGATGCGCCTTGCCCATGCCTATTGGACCGCGACCCGCGACAAGGCGCCGTTCGACGCGCTTTGGGCGAAGGCGATGGCGCTCGCCGTTGCCACCTTGCGCGAACAGCAGCGCAAGGACGGCCCCGGCCCCTATCATTTCCAGCGCATCGACAAGTCGCCGACCGAAACCCTGATGTTCGATGGCTTTGGCGCTCCCACGCGCAAGGTGGGCCTCATCCATTCCGGCTTCCGTCCATCCGACGATGCCTGCCTCTATCCCTTTCTGATCCCGTCCAACCTGTTCGCCGTCTCGGCGCTGCGAATGCTGGCGCAGGTGCTGAACGAAGCGCGCGGCGATGCGGATGCGGCGCAGGAATGCGCTGCGCTGGCGGCGGAGGTGGAGGCAGCGCTCAGGGCGCATGGCCAGATGGATGACGGCCGTGGTGGCAAGGTCTGGGCGTTCGAGGTCGACGGCTTTGGCAATGCGATCTTCATGGATGACGCCAATGTGCCCAGCCTGTCGGGCCTGCCTTTGCTGGGCGCGGCCGATCGCGCAGACCCGCTCTGGCAACGCACGGCAGCACGCGCCTGGAGCGACCGCAACCCCTATTTCTTTTCCGGATCGGCGGCGCAGGGCATAGGCGGTCCGCATATCGGCATGGACATGATCTGGCCGATGTCGATCGTCACCCGCGCGCTCAACAGCGGGGATGATGCAACCATTCGACAGTGCCTGACCTGGCTCAGAAGCACCCATGGCGGCACCGGCTTCATGCACGAAAGCTTCCACAAGGATGATCCGGCGAAGTTCACCCGGTCCTGGTTCGCCTGGGCCAACGGCCTGTTCGGCGACCTGATCCTGGATCTGGAACGGCGCAAGCCTGCGCTGCTGGCCGAACGCTTCGCATAAGCGGGGAGGAAAGAGAATGATGACCACCAATCGCCGCCAGCTTCTGGCCGGCGCGGGGATCGCCGCGCTTGGCACCACCCTGCCAAAGATCGCCATGGCGCAGAGCCCGACGGCCGCCCGTCCGGACCTGTTCATCGGTACCGGCGGTCATGGTCATACCTTCCCCGGCCCCTCCATGCCCTTCGGCATGGTGCAGCTGGGGCCGGACACCAACGATGCCGGCTGGGACGCCTGTTCGGGCTATCATGTCGATGACGGCTCGATCATGGGCTTTTCCCATACCCATCTTTCGGGCACCGGCATCGGCGACATGCTGGACGTGCTGGTAGTGCCGACGCGCGGACCGCTGCACCTGCGACCCGGCCCGGTCGGCAAGCCCGATGAAGGCTATCGCCAGCGCTTCTCGGATGAGCAGGCGGAACCGGGCTATTATCGGGTGAAGCTGGAATCGGGCGTGCTGGCCGAACTCACCGTGACGGAACGCACGGGCCTGCACCGCTATCATTTCCCGGCTGGCGATGGGCATATTCTGATCGATTTCGCCCATTGCAAGCAGGAGAAACCCGACGAGCCGATCCGCATCGAGAACGCATCGCTCACCTTCTCCGAAGACGGCATGCTGACCGGTAGCCGTCAGGTCTTCCGCTGGGCAGAGGGACGGCATATCCACTTCGCGCTTCAACTATCGCGCAAGCCCGACCGCGTCGAATTTTTCGGCGACGGCGACAAGTCCCTGCCAAAGGATGCGCGATCGGCGAAGGGTCAGCGGCTGAAAGTCGCCTTTTTCTTCGATGAGGCCGGCGGCCAGCCGATCCAGATTCGAACCGGGATTTCCGCTGTGGACGTCGCGGGCGCGAAGGCGGCGCTGACAGGTGAAGCGCCGGACTGGGATTTCGACGCCGCCCGCGCGAAAGCGGGCGCCGCATGGAACCAGGAACTGTCCAGTGTCACGGTCAACGGCGGCACCGCCGACCAGCGCACCATCATGGCCAGCGCCCTCTATCATTGCCTGCTTGCGCCGCAATTGTTCGTTGACCGCGACGGCCGCACCATGGGCCTCGACGGCAAGGTCCGCACATTGCCGCAGGGCGAACGCGCCTTTACCGCCTATTCCCTCTGGGACACCTATCGCGCGCTGCATCCGCTGCTGACCATCATCCAGCCCGAACGCGCTGCGCTGATGACCCGCGATCTCGTCCGCCAGACGCGGGAAAGCCCGTATGGCCCGCCGGTCTGGCCGCTTCAGGGCAAGGAAACCGGCTGCATGATCGGCTGGCACGCCGTGTCGGTTCTGGCCGAAGCGCAGGCCAAGGGGATCAGGGCGGATTATGCCGCAGCCTGGCCCAACATTCGCCGTCGCGCCTTCGATCGCACCATGCCGGATATCGACAGCACGCTGGGCCGGGGCTTCTATTACGATCTTGGCTACATCCCCGCCGACAGGATATGGGAGTCGGTCAGCCGCACGCAGGAATATGCCTATGACGACTGGGCGATGGCGCGACTGGCGCAGACGGCGGGTGCGAGCGCGGATGCCGCGACGCTGAAAGCACGCAGCCGCAACTGGCGCAACGTCATCGATCCGAAAATCGGCTTCGCCCGCCCGCGTTTTGCGGACGGCAGCTGGTGGCAGGCCTATGACCCGATCCAGATCGGCCACGATCCGAAACGTCAGCGCGACTATACGGAGGCCAATGGCTGGCAGGCGACCTTCCTGACACAGCATGACATTTACGGCCTGATCGACCATTTCGGCGGCGACGCCGCGTTTGAGCGGAAACTGGATGCCTTCTTCACCGCGCCATCGACCCTTCCGGACAATGCGCCGCCCGACATCAGCGGGCTGGTCGGCCAATATGCCCATGGCAATGAACCGGACCAACATGCCGCCTATCTCTACGCTTATTGCGGCGCGCCGTGGAAGACGCAGGCCATGGTCCGTCGCCTGCTGACGGAGATGTACAAGGCTGCCCCGGACGGCGTGATCGGCAATGACGATTGCGGCCAGATGAGCGCCTGGTTCGTGTTGAGCGCCCTGGGCTTCTACCCGGTCGACCCGGTAAGTGCGATCTACGTGTTCGGCTCGCCCCTGTTCGATGAGGCGAATGTGGATCTGGGCAATGGCCGTCGCCTGAAGATCAAAGCCAGCGGCAATGGTCCGGATCGCCCCTATGTCCAGTCGGTCCGGTGGAACGGCCGTCCCTATGACCGCAACTGGATCAGCCATGCCGATCTGATCAGCGGCGGCGAACTGCTGTTCGGCATGGGACCGAAGCCCTCCCGCTTCGGGGCGGCCCCGCAACACCGCCCGCCATCCTTCGATCGCCAGCGCAGTTGAGCGATCAAACCTCGCTATCGGTGCCCATATTATGTGGCACCTTCCACAGGGCGCCGGGCTTTGGCAACAGGAAATGGCTGAATGGCAGAATGGCTGCCCCCACGGCGGGCGCGTCCTCTGACAATGTCGCGCGCGCCACGGGCGCCAAGGATGGCAGGTTAGCCGCCATCACCTGCAAATGCGCGTTGACCCGCTCCGCCAGCAATTCGACCAGCGTCGCCGGCAGGCGTCCACCCACCAGCACCGCCGCCGGATTGACCAGACAATTGACCGCCGCCAACGGCTCGACCAGTTGCCGCGCCGCCATATCGATCCAGCCATCCGCGCAGGCCGCTGCTTCCGGTATCGCACCGCCAAAGGCATCCTCCAGACGATAGCCTTCCTCGGTCAGGGCCCTGGCCAGGGCCGAAAGCGACACGATATTCTGCAACTGCGCGTCGGCCCCGCCTTCGATCCGGTGCGCCTGCATGAAGCCGATCTCCCCGCTGCGCCCATTGGCGCCGCGCACATAATTGCCGTCGATCACCAGCCCGCCGCCCAGGCCCGACGACAGCAGGATATAAAAGAAGCTGTTGATCTTCTGCCCCATGCCCAGCTGCATTTCGCCCATGGCGGCGGCGGCGGCGTCATTTTCCACGAAGACAGGCGGACCGTGCGGACCGGAAAACAGCGCGCTCATCTCGACGCTGTTCCATTCGCCATAGGCCGCCGGACGACCAGGCAGGTCGACCGATCCCAGATCGTCAGGCACCGCTACGCCAATGCCCACCAGCTTGGCCGGATCGACGCCCGCGCGCTGCAACATGCCGTCGATCGACGCATGATAGAGCGCCTGCACATGGGGCGGCAACGCATAGTCGATATCTTCGCTGACACGCGCCAGAGTCTTGCCGGCGAAATCGACCAGGACGATGGTGATATGATCGCGGTCGATATTGATGCCGACGGAATAGCAGGCGTCGCTGCGTATCACCAGCTTGGTCGGCGGCTGGCCGCGCCCGCCACGCCGCTGGCCGGCCTCCTCGATCAGGCCGTCCTGCAACAGCCGCTTGGTGATGTTGGCGATGGCAGGCGCGGTCAGGCCGGTGATGCGGGCCAGTTCGACACGGGTCAACATGCCGCACACACGGATGGCGTGCAGCGTGATGCGCTGATTATGGTCGGCCGCCCGCTCCAGATTGGTGCCCGACAGGCGGGGCCTATATGATGCCTCCGTCATGCCCGGTCTCCTTCTGGGTCGCCTGCGAGCCGGGCGGTGACTGCATCAATGCGCGTGATCGTCATAAGGCGGCTTCCCATGCCGGGCATCACCGGTCAATGGCCCATCTTCCAATCTGGAACCGCGAGTTTCGGGAAAATATCGCCACACCACCAGCAGTTGCGCGATCATCGCGATCGAAAATAGCCAGAAGGGCGCCGCCCGCGATCCCTGCGCCACGATAGGGAAACCGAAAGCGATGGCAGCATTCAGCCCCCAATGTACCGCGCTGCCCAACGCCTGCCCGCGCGCGCGAACGGCGGTCGGAAAGATTTCGGACAGATAGACCCAGATGACGGCGCCCTGCGACAGCGCGAAGAAGAGGATGAAGGAGATCAGCATAGGCAGCAGCAACGCCTGCCCCCGATCCAGCGTATAGATGGTGGCCACCCCCGCCAACGCCACGGCCGTCCCCGCCGCGCCGATCAGCAGCAGCGGTCGGCGTCCCACCCGATCGATCATCGTCATGCCGATCAGTGTCGCGGCCAGATTGGCAATGCCGATGGCGACCGATTGCAGGTCGGCGGACAGGCTGCTGAACCCCGCCATGGCGAATATGTCACCCAGATAATAAAGGATCGCGTTGATCCCCGACAATTGGTTGAACGCGGCGATGGCGATGGCTAGCAGGATGGGCGTGCGATGCGCGCGCCAGGACAGGCGATCGGGTTGCGATGCCCTGGCGGCGGCCGGCGCGCTGTTCATCAGCATGTCCGCATCGGCCATGGCAAGCTGGTCGATGGCGCGTCGCGCATCGTCGGGACGCCCGCGCTGCAACAGCCAGCGGGGGCTGTCCGGGATGCGCAACAGCAGGATCAGGAACAGACCGGCCGGCAGGGCCGCCACGCCCAGTTTGATCCGCCAGAGATCGGGTGCGTCGCTCGCCAGCCCGATCAGCGCGTTGCTGAGATAGGCAGCCAATATGCCGATCACGATGCTGAGCTGGAAGGACGCAACCAGTCGCCCGCGTTTGTCGGATGGGCTGATCTCCGCAATATAGACCGGCGCCAGCACGGATGATCCGCCGATCGCCAGGCCGCCCAGCAGGCGGAACGCGATGAACAGCGGCAAATTGCCGCTCAGCGCGCAGCCGATAGCGGAGATGATGTAGGCGATGCCGATCCAGATGAGCACCGCCCGGCTGCCGTAACGGTCGCCCGGCGATCCTGCCCCGAGCGCGCCGATCAGCGTGCCTATCAGCGCTGCGGATACGGCCGCGCCAAGGCCCGATGGCGTCAGGGCGAAGCTGTCGGTCAGCGCATGGGTAACGCCAGCGATGACCGCCGTGTCGAAACCGAACAACAGGCCGCCGAGCGCCGCCGCGATTACGGCACCTTTATGCGCAGATCCCCTCATTTGACGTGCCATATATCCTCTCTCCACCAGCAGCCAGTCGAATGTTTTATTGAATAATGCAATTTAATGTATTAATTGAGAGGCGCCAGTATGAATGGCTTAATGCCTTCCTTTCGCGGGGCAAGAAGGAGAATGAATGTGGGAAGAGGCAAGGGCGCCATGGTCGGGCGCCGGACGGATTCGACTGTCCAACTCGCTGTTCATTTCATGATCTCCATCCATGTATAATCTACCGGATCATCCTCCACTGGCCCGTCCGCTGGCTGGAATCGAACTGGGCGGCACCAAATGCATCTGCACCCTCGCGACTGCGCCCGATGCCGTGCTCGACCAGCGGATCATTCCCACCACACAGCCGGACGAAACATTGTCCGCTCTTCTCGCTATCCTGCGGGAATGGAACGGGCAGCAGGGCTTTTCCGCACTTGGCCTCGCGTCCTTCGGGCCGGTCGACATCAATCCCGCCTCTCCGGGCTACGGCCATGTCCTCGCTACGCCCAAGCCGGGCTGGCCCGATGCCGACATCGTGGGCACGCTGGCTGGCGCCTTCGACGTACCCGCTGCCTTCGATACAGATGTCAATGGTGCGGCGATGGCGGAAATGCTGTGGGGCAGTGGCCGCGGCTTGCGGGACTTTGCCTATGTCACGGTCGGCACCGGGGTCGGGGTCGGACTCATCGTCCATGGCGCGCCGACCCGCGGCATCGGCCATAGCGAGGTCGGCCATATCCGCATCCCTCGCCTGTCCGGCGACGATTTCATCAGCACTTGCCCCTATCATGCCGATTGCGTCGAGGGACTGGCCGCCGGCCCGGCCCTGGCCGCGCGACTGGGCGGCCGATCGCTCGCCGACGTGCGACCGGACGATCCGGTCTGGATGCCGATTGTCGATGCGCTGGCAGGCATGGCGCACGCGCTGGTGTGCAGCACCGGACCATTGCGCATCGCCATGGGCGGCGGTGTGATTGTCGGCCAGCCCCATCTTCTGCCCCGTATCAACGCGGCGCTGCTCGACAGTCTCAACGGCTACATGGCGTTGCCCACCGTCGCGCCCTATATCGTGCTACCGGAATTGGGCGGGCAGGCAGGCCCGCTGGGCGCCATCGCCCTAGCCGCAACAGCTTTGAAGGATGCGCTCGTGTGACCTGTTATCGCCTGACGCCTCATATTGTTGAAAAGCCTTGGGGACGGGACGACATCCCGGCCAATTATGGTGCGACGCACGGGCAACGCATCGGCGAAGTCTGGTTCACCGGGCCTGAAAGCCTGGCCCAGCCGCTGCTGGTCAAATATCTCTTCACCAGTGCGCGACTGTCGATCCAGGTCCATCCCGACGATGATCAGGCGCAGGCGCGAGGCCTGGCAGGCGGAAAGTCCGAATGCTGGTATGTGCTCGATACGCAGGGCGACGCGCGGCTGGGCATCGGTTTGCGCCGACCGATCGATACCGACAGATTGCGTGCCGCCGTGATCGACGGATCGATAGAGGAGTTGATGGACTGGAAGCCCGTTCGATCGGGCAGCTTCTACTATATCCCCGCCGGCACCATTCATGCGATCGGCGGCGGCCTCACTCTGGTGGAGGTGCAGCAGAATAACGACGTCACATACCGCCTCTACGATTATGGCCGTCCGCGCGAACTGCATCTGGACGACGGATTGGCGGTCAGCCGGCCCGAACCCTATGCGCTGCCGCAACAGCGTGTCTCAAGCGAGGCGTCTGCCCTGTTGGTCGACGAACAGCGCGCGCCCTTTTCGCTCGAAAACCTGGTCAGCCCGGCCGGAGAGACGCTCCGCTTGGGCGATGGCCTCTGCTGGTTCGTCCCGCTGCTTGGTCGAGGCCTGATCGACGGACAGCCCTGGCAGGCGGGCGAATGCTGGCTGATCGACTCGGGGGCCGACCTGTCCGTCGAGCAGGCGCTCCATGCCCTCCTCGCGCGACCGGCACCATTGGACCGCCGTCCTCAAGTCGGATGAAAACGGCTCGGAAATGCGGAAACAGAGGAGAATGAGAACATGATCCGATCAGGGTGATCGGATCATGTCTTGGACCATATGATTGGCAGCTATGGCGCTTGCCGGGACGAAACGACGACGCTGATGTCCTGCGCGAACAGATCGCCGCCGCTTCCGGGCTGTTCTATCTGACAGGCTCGCCTTCCCTGATCGCTTCGGCCGATGCCATGCCGGCCTCATCCGATGCACCGCCCAGCTTGGCGCGGACTCCGTCTGCAACGCGCTGGCCGATGTCCTTGTCGATGTTCCGCCAATATTGGAACGCGCGTTGCAGCACCTTTTCGCTGACGCCATCGGTCAGATGCCCCACGACATTTTCCACCAGACGCCCGCGCGCCGCATCGTCCATGACGTCGCGGACCAGCGTACCGGGCTGGCTCCAGTCATCATCATCGGCCCGCAGCGTATAGGCCTCGCGAACCATATCGCCGTCGGCCTGCCACAGGCCCGCTTCATGACTGTCGGGCTGCGCCGCCGGGCCGCCATAACTGTTGGGCGCATAGACGGGGTCGGTCGCCTTCTCGACCCGCATCGCCCCTGCGGTGGCGTAGTTATGAACCGGCGCCACCGGCCGGTTGACCGGGATCTGCTTGTAATTGACGCCCAGCCGCGCCCGATGCGCGTCGGCATAGGAAAAGCCCCGCGCCAGCAGCATCTTGTCGGGAGACAGGCCAATGCCCGGCACCATATTGTTCGGCTCGAACGCGATCTGTTCGATCTCGGTGTGGAAGTCGGTCGGATTGCGCGTCAGGGTCAGCCGGCCGACCTCGATCAGCGGATAATCGGCATGCGGCCATATCTTGGTCAGGTCGAAGGGATTGATCCGGTAGGTACGGGCATCCTCATAGGGCATGACCTGCCAGTAGAGCGTCCAGCTGGGATGATCGCCGCCGGCGATGGCGTTGAACAGGTCGCGGCGATGATAGTCGCCATCCTTGCCCGCCATCGCATCGGCGTCGTCCTGGGTGAAATGGGCATTGCCGTCACCCTGATCGGTCTTGAAGTGGAACTTCACCCAGAAGCGTTCGCCTTGCGCATTCACCAGCGAATAGGTGTGGCTGGAATAGCCGTTCATCTCCCGCCAGGTCTTTGGAATGCCCCGATCGCCCATCAGATAGGTGACTTGATGCGCGCTTTCCGGCGACAGCGTCCAGAAATCCCACTGCATGTCATGGTCGCGCAGGCCATTGTCGGCACGGCGCTTTTGCGACCGGATGAAATGCTGAAATTTCATCGGATCGCGGATGAAAAAGATCGGCGTATTGTTGCCGACCATGTCGAAATTGCCTTCTTCCGAATAGAATTTGACCGAAAAGCCGCGCGGGTCGCGCCAGGTATCCGGACTGCCCTGCTCCCCGGCGACCGTCGAAAAGCGCACCCCGACATCTGTCCGCACACCCGGCTGGAACAACCGCGCCTTGGTATAGGCCGAAACGTCGGCCGTAACCTCGAAATGACCAAAGGCGCCGCTGCCTTTGGCATGCGGCTGGCGTTCGGGAATCCGCTCGCGATTGAAGTTGGCCATCTGCTCCAGCAGATAATGATCGTTGAGGACGATCGGGCCATCCCGACCGATGGTCAGCGAATGCTCGTCGCTCTGGATCGGTATGCCGGCATCATTGGTGGTGCGGGGGGTGGACTGATCGGCCATGGCGGTCTTCCTCAACATTTCGATGGATAGCGTTGCTACCCATGACGCCCACATAGGTTCCTCACTGGCTGCCAATGATGGCAGGGCGCCCGGCTACAGCGTCAGCCGGAACAACGCACCACCCGACGGAGCGCTGTCGATCTCGATACTGCCGTCATGCGCCAGCAGCACCTGACGGCCCAGGCTGAGGCCGATCCCGCTGCCGGTCTTCTTGGTGGTGAAGAAGGGCAGGAAAATGTCGTGGCGCAGCCCTTCCGGTACGCCCGGACCATTGTCCGCGACCTCGATCCGCGTCCTTCCGGCACTGATCGCTGCGATGCTGAGCGACACTACGGGCCTGTCGCGATGGCATTCTGCGGCATCGGCGGCATTGCGCAGCAGGTTGATGATGACCTGCGCCAGCAGATCGGGATCGGCATCGATCCGGTGGTCGTCGGGGGTCACGCTGACATCCAGCTCGATCCGCGATCGATCCGCGTCCGCGGTGAACAGCTTTGCCAGTTCGTCGGCAAAGGGGCGCGCGGCGAAGATGCGGCGGTCGACCTGCGGCGGGCGCGTAATGGTGCGATAGGTTTCGACGAAATGCATGACCCCGTCCGCGCGCCGGGCCAGCGTATCGACGGCCGCGCGCGCATCGGCGATCGCGGGATCGCTGCCGTCATCGGCCTGGCGCATCAGCTCCGATGCGGTGTGCGCCAGCGACGTCACGGGGGTCATCGAATTCATGATCTCGTGCGTCAGCACGCGGATCAGGTCGCTCTGCGCCGCCACCTCGACCGCGTTCAGCGCCTGCTGGATGACCTGAACGGCGATCACCCGGGTTGCACCGCCCAGCCGGGTCAGGCTGGCGCAGCGGATGAGAACGCGCTGAGGACCGATATCGGTCTCGATCAGCATGGTCTGGCTGCGGCCCGGCTCCAGCCCGGTCAGCGTCGCCGCGAAATGGCCACCATAAGGGGCGTAATCGTCGGGCCGCACGCCGACATGGCGATTGAACAGCTTGCGGGCGGCCTTGTTGACAGGCTCGATCCGGCCGTCGGGCGCGACCGTGAGCAAGGCGGCGGGCGCATCGTCGGCCAGAGCCTCGTAAAAGCGCGAGGCCTCCTGCAACCGCACCCGATCGTCGCGCAGCTTCCGGATACCGCGATCCAGCGCCTCGCCCAGCACGTCGAATCCGCTGTCGGTTCCGGGCCGGACGAAGCGCGCCTGCAGATCGCCGAACTCGATCGCCTCGATGAAGCGGGCAACCTCGAAATTGGCGCGACGAACATGGTGCCACAGCGCCAGGGCGCTGATGGCGACGCCGATCCCGCAGATGATGCGCACCGCACCCAGATCGGGGGTCAGCAACGACCAGGCGAACGCGGCCAGACAGGCCATCGCCACGGCAAGACGCAGGGCGAGGCCCAGCGAATAGCGACGATCAAAGCCCATGTTTTTCCATGCGGCGATAAAGGGATGCGCGCGTCAGGCCCAGTTCGGCGGCGGCGCCGGAAATATTATAGCCATGCTTCATCAGTGCCGTTTCGACCAGGCGACGCTCGACCCGTTCCAGATTCATATCCTCGGGCGGTGGCGTGGCCTCGATCACTGCGGCACGATCCACGCGCATCGGCGCAGCCCCTTCCTGCCGCCGCAGTGGAATGTCGTCGATGGCGAAGGGCGCGTCGCCGGCGAGTATCACCGCCCGCTCGATCGCGTGGCGCAATGCGCGTACATTGCCCGGCCAGTCATAGGCGACCAGATCCGCCATCAGGTCCGGTGCGATCGGATGAACCGGCCGCGCATATTTGCGGGCGTAGAGCGCATGATAATGGGCCACCAGCGCCGGAATATCCTCCCGCCGTTCGCGCAACGGCGGCAGCATGATCTCGACCGTGTTGAGCCGGAACAGCAGATCCTGACGGAAGCGCCGTTCATCGGCGATCTGGCCGGCGCTCAGGTTGGTCGCGGCGATCACCCGAATGTCGACCGACACCGCCTTGTTGGCACCCACCGGCGTCACCTTGCGCTGCTCCAGCGCGGTCAGCAGCTTTGGCTGAAGATGCAGCGGCAGGTTGCCGATCTCGTCAAGAAACAAGGTTCCGCCGTCGGCCGCCTGCAACCGGCCGATCCGGTCGGCGCGCGCATCGGTGAAGGCGCCCCTGACATGGCCGAACAGTTCGGAATCTATGACGCTTTCGGCAACCGCGCCAAGGTCGACGGGCAACATGATCCGATCCGCCCTGCGCGATCGGCGATGCAGTTCGCGGGCGACCAGTTCCTTGCCGGTGCCATTCTCTCCCAGGATCAGCACATTGGCGTCGGTCGGCGCGGCCCTGTCGATCAGTTGCTGGACCCGTGCCATGACCGGCGACGTCCCCAGCAGCGGCGTCTCACCCGTCGGCGCAGCCGCGATCAGTGCGACCTCGTCCCTTTCCGCCGCGATCCTGCGCGAGGCGCGCAAAGCGGCTGCGGTGCGGACGGTAGCCAGCAGCCGCTCATTCGACCAGGGCTTGGTCACGAAATCGGTGGCGCCGCGCTTCATCGCCTCGATCGCGACCTGCACCCCGGCATGGGCGGTGATCATGACGATGACCGCCTGCGGATCGCGCTCAAGGAACCGCCCTAGCCACTCGAATCCCTCCGCCGCGTTGGTCGCCCCGCGCGAGAAATTGGCGTCGAGCAGGATCGCTTCCGGCATCATCCCGGCGGTCGCGGCAAAGGCGGTCGCGGGGTCGGGATAGGTCTGGACCTCATCGAAAATCCCGCGCAGCAGCAGGCGAGCCGCGAGCAAGATGTCGTCATCATCGTCGATGACGACGCATAGTTCGAATGGCTTCCCCTGAGTCATCTGTCCATTTCCGTACAGCCCCTGTCCGGAACCGCGCAATCAATATCCGTGCCAAGCCATCGGCGACCCTCCCAATTCAGGCAAATCGTCTCGAAAAGGCAAATGGCACGCGCCTTGCGGCAAATGGCACGCGCCTTGCGAATGAGTTTGGCGAAGGGCGCTCGCCCGCTGATCGATCGGAGACTGACCATGTATCCCTGCAAACCCGGCTCCTCGCTATCCAAACCCCTTTCCATCACGCTCGGTTTTGCGGCAACGCTGCTCATAATGGTCGCTCCGCAGGCGGCTTCGCGGCCCCTGGGCTGTGACATGCCACGGCGCATGGCGACCGAATGCCTCGGTCCCGAACGGCAGGTTCAGGCGAGCAACTACTGCAAGCCCTATCTGGCCTGATGTCCGGAATCGAACATCAGATGATCGAAATCGGACAGTCGAGCAGCCGGGGGAGCAGCCAGGCATGAGCGTCGTCAGCATGCCGAGCGAGACCAAGCCTTCGGACCGGCCCCGCAGCGGTGGCGCCATGGACCGGGTGGTCGCGCGCCGGACGTTGCCGCCGCGGATGAAAATCGCGCTTGGCGCGGCCGGCGCGATCGCGCTGCTCAGCGTCGTCTGGTTCTACATGCCGGGCGGCAGCAGCCAGACCCTCCCCGCCGACCGTGTCGCCATCTCGACCGTGACGCAGGGCCGCTTCGACGATTTCCTGCCATTGCGCGCGCGCGTGACGCCGCTCATCACCGTCTATCTCGACGCGATCGAAGGCGGACGGGTCGAGGAAGTCCTGGTCGAGGATGGCGCCACCGTCCAGAAGGGCCAGCTGCTCGCCCGCCTCTCCAACGCCGAACTGCAACTGTCCGTGCTGGCCCGCCAGACCGAGGTGACGCAGCAGCTCAATTCGATGCGCAGCCAGGAATTGGCGCTGTCGCAGAACCGCCTGACCAACAGCCGCGCCCTTCTGGAGGCCGATCTCGACCTCAAGAAGGCGCAGCGCCAATATGAGCGGGAAGCGCCGCTCGCCGCGCGCGGCTTCGTCGCCGGCCGCACCTTTGCCGACACGCGCGACGATGTCGCCTATCAGCGCGAGCGCCACGCCGTGCTGGCCCGGACGCAGCGCACCGACGAACGGCTCCAGACCAGCCAGCTCTCCCAGTTGCGCGCGTCGGCCGACACACTGCAATCCAGCCTTGCGGTCGCGCGCGCCAGCCTGGAGGCGCTGAGCCTGCGCGCGCCGGTCGCCGGCACCGTTTCTGCCTTCTCCATCCAGGTCGGCCAGTCGATGGCGCGCGGCGAACGGCTGGGCCAGATCGACAGCCCCGGCCGCAACAAGCTGGTCGCCGGGATCGACGAATTTTACCTCCCCCGCGTCCAGCTCGGCCAGACCGCGACGGTCGACTGGAACGGTAAAAGCTATCGGATGAAGGTCGCCAAGATCTACCCGACCGTGCGCAACGGCCAGTTCGAGATCGACCTGCAATTTCTGAACGGCGAACCGCCGCAGATCCAGCGCGGCCAGACGCTTCAGGTGAAGCTGACGCTGGGCGATCCGGTGCGCGCCCGGCTGATCCCCAACGGCAGTTTCTACAACGACACCGGCGGCGCGTGGCTGTTCGTGGTGACGCCCGACGGCAGCGAAGCGGTCAAGCGGGCCGTGCGCCTGGGCCGCCGTAACGCCGACTATATCGAAATACTCGACGGGCTGGAGCCCGGCGAGAAGGTTCTCACCTCCCCCTATACCGGTCTTGCCGACAAGGATCGGCTGGTTCTCGAACAGAAGTGAAAGGCACAGACATGACCCAAGCGATGCTCAGCCTGCGTGAACTCAGCCGCACCTATCGCACCGACATGGTCGAAACGACCGCGCTCGACGCGATCGACCTCGACATCTTCCAGGGCGAATTCGTCGCGGTGATGGGGCCGTCGGGCTGCGGCAAGTCGACGCTGCTCAATGTCATCGGCATGTTGGACAGCCCATCGAGCGGCTCCTACCGCTTCGGCGACATCGAGATTGCCGGCCTGCCCGAACCCAAGCTGGCCGGCATCCGCAAGACCCATCTGGGCTTCATCTTCCAGAGCTTCAACCTGATCGACGAACTGACCGTGGCCGAGAATATCGAGCTGGCGCTGCTCTATCACGCCATGCCCGCGTCGGAGCGAAAGGCGAAGGTGGAGGCGGTGATGGACCGGGTCGGCATCGCCCACCGCGCCCGCCATCGGCCAAGCCAGCTTTCGGGCGGCCAGCAGCAGCGCGTCGCCGTCGCCCGCGCGCTGGTGTCGCAGCCGCGCCTGATCCTGGCGGACGAGCCGACCGGCAATCTCGACACCAGCCATGGCGATGAGGTGATGAAGATGCTCCAGACGCTCAACGCCGAAGGATCGACCATCGTCATAGTCACGCACTCGCCCGCCCATGCCGATTATGCCAGCCGCGTCGTCCATATGCTGGACGGCCGCATCCTCCAGGAACGGCGCCGCGCCGCCTGACATCCCTTCGCACGGAGAAGAGCCATGTGGCGCAACTATCTGACGGTCGGCCTGCGATCGCTGCTCAAGAGCCGGACCTATGCGGCGATCAACATATTGGGCCTCGCGACCGGCATGGCCGCCTGCCTCATCATCCTGCTGTTCGTCCGCAATGAACTGACCTTCGACAGCTGGATTCCGGAGGTTGATCGGACCTTCCAGTTCCAGACCTATTATACCGATCCGCATAGCGGCCAGCAGAATAATCTTCAGATGGCGCCCTATGTCGCGCAGGCGGCGCTGAAGAAGGACTTCCCACAGATCGCCGGGACCGTCCACCTGCTTTCGGCCGGGCCGGTGGCGCTGCGCAATGGCGAAGCGAGCGAGGTCGAGGACATGAAATATGTCGACGGCCCGGTGTTCGACATACTCGACCTGCCATTGGCCAGGGGCGATCCGCGCACCGCGCTGGCAAAACCCGGCGATCTGGTCCTGACGCAAAGCGAGGCCCGCCGCCGCTTCGGCGATCAGGATCCGATGGGCCAGACGCTGACCTTGATCTCGCGCGGCATGTCGATCGATTATCGTATCACCGGCATCATCAGGGACATTCCCAAGGCGTCCCATCTCAAACTGACCATGCTCGCCCGCTACGATCCCGCCACCTACTGGGCGCAGATCCCGGATTTCCTGCGTCAATATGGCTGGCAGTCGGGCTGGATCTACGCCCGGCTGAAGCCCGGCGCGGATGTCGCCGCGATCAACGCGCAGCTGCCGCAATGGGAAAAGCGCAACATCCCCGATCAGTTCTTCGGCGGCCGTCGCCTCAACCAGGGCGACGATATGGACTTTGCCCTCGTGAATGTCCGCGACATCCATCTGGGACGGGCGCAGAACGGGTCGATGACGCCGGGCAATGATCGCGGGTCGATAGTCACCTTCGCCATCGTCGCGCTGCTGATCCTGGGCATGGCCTGCGTCAATTTCGTCAATCTGGCGACCGCGCGCGCCAGCCAGCGCGCCCGCGAGGTCGCCCTGCGCAAGGTGCTGGGCGCCAATCGCCGCCAGCTGGTGCTGCAATTCATCGGCGAATCCATCCTGGTCTCGGCGGTCGCCATGCTGGTCGCACTGGCGCTGACCGAACTCTTGCTGCCACTGGTCAGCCGCTTCCTCGATGCTGAACTGGCGCTGCATTATTTCGGCAGCGGCGGCCTGATCCTGCCGATCCTGGGGCTCGTCCTGTTCGTCGGCATCGCCGGCGGCGCCTATCCCGCCTTCTACCTGTCGCGCTTCCAGCCCGCCCGCGTACTGAAGGCGAACAAGTCGGCGGCCGATGCGGAAGGATCGGGCCGGCTGCGCCGCGCGCTGGTCGTCGCCCAGTTCGCGGTGTCGATCGGCCTCATCATCTGTACCGCGGTCGTCTATGCCCAGACGCTCTACGCCCGCAATTCCGACCCCGGTTACAGGCGGGAGGGGCTGATCCAGATTTCCGGCATCAGCCGTCGCCAGCTCGATCCGGTGCTGGACACGATAGTCGGCGAAATCGGGAAGGTCGATGGCGTCACTGCGGTCGGCCGCACGACGATCGGCATCAGCACCACCAACAACACCAATAGCGGCATACTCGTCCCCGGTCGTGACGATCCCATCAACATGGGCATCTATCAGATCGACACGAAATTCTTCGACACGATGGGCATCAAGCTGCTCGCCGGCCGCAAGTTCGACATCAATCGCCCGATTGACGACGCCACGCGCCCCTTCCCGGAAGATCCGGCGGCGGAGCGTGCTTTCGCCGCGCGCGGCGCCAATGCAGTGATCAACGAACTGGCGGTCAAGCGGCTCGGCTTTGCATCGCCGCAGCAGGCTATCGGCAAGCAGGTGCGCGCCGGCCTGGTGCAGGATGAATTTGGCGGCAGCGTGCCGGTGACGATCATCGGCGTCGTCCAGGATTCCCGCTTCCGCTCGATCCGCGATCCGATGGACCCGATCTTCTTCTTCTACGATCGCGAGAACCATAATGAGATGCTGATCCGCTATCATGGCAATCCGGCAACCGTCCTTGCCCGGATCGACGCGGTGTGGAAGCGGCTGGCGCCCGACGTGCCCTTCACCGCGCGCTTCGGCGACGATATCGTGCGTGAACTCTACCATGCCGAACAAGCCCGCGCGCAGGCCTTCGCCGCATTCGCCCTGCTGGCGGTGATCGTCGGCTGCCTCGGCCTGTTCGGCCTGTCCGCCTTCACCGCGCAGCGCCGGACCAAGGAAATCGGCATTCGCAAGGTGCTCGGCGCCAGCACCGGCCGGATCGTGCAATTGCTCGTCTGGCAGTTCAGCCGTCCGGTGCTGCTCGCCAACCTCATCGCCTGGCCGATCGCCTGGTGGGTGATGCGCGACTGGCTGAACGGCTTCGATGCCCGCATCGCGCTGACGCCGCTGCCCTTCCTGCTGGCGGGCGGTCTGGCGCTGCTGATCGCGGTAGCGACGATCGGGGCGCACAGCTTCCGCGTCGCGCGCACCAATCCGATCCACGCCTTGCGTTATGAGTGACGTGAACTGATCGTCCGGCGGCAAATTGCAGTCGAGCGGGGGCGGGAAACCGGCCAGGGCATCACCGCCCCCATCGATGGCGCCAGGCGCGCTCCCATCCACAAGACATCGCACAGATCAAGACGGCCTGCAAAGCACGATCATTGGTTAAGGCAAGCTTAACCAGATAATGAAGTGAGGCCTTATACCTTCGCGAAATATGACCCCTGATAGTAATCATAGGGCGAAATTTCATGCGAAGCGCAATTGCAGCAGCATTTTTTTTCATGGCCATGTCGCCATCCATCGCCAATGCTTTCGTGACGGACGGCTCCATGTCCAGCGGCTCGATCACGATCCGGGTGGAAATTCCCCCGATTGCCGCAGCCTTGCAGGCACAGGCGGAAGGTGCCGTAGGCATTGCCTCCGTATCCGATGCGAAATCGGCCGTCATGATCAGCCTGCCTTCGGAAATTTCCTCCAGCGAAGGCGGCCGCGCGGCGATCTATACGGGCAGCGACATGCCCGTGACTTTCATGCCAGCCACAGGATCGGCGCTCGACCTGTCACCGTCGCAGTCGACGCGATTGAATGGCATGGTCAAGAAGGCCTTCACTTTCGCGCCGCTCTCGGCCGAAGCTATCGCCAATCCCACTCGAGCTAATGGTGTCGCACTCGTCATCATGGCCGTCTGATGACATGTCCCGAATAAATACAGGATCTCCCACAAGGGATTGACTCCGCGCCCGCGCCATATCAGATCGCGTCAACCTGTTTTTCCGAGTGGAATGATCAGGTTGGGGTGGGGGAATTTTACTTGCAGCATAAAAGGCTCCTGACGGCGGCACTGGCGCTTGCGCCCGTGACAATGCCTGCCCACGCGCAACTTTCGGTCGATCGCCTGTGGGTGGATTTCGAACCCGGTGCGGCGCACCGGTCGGATATCGTCATCCGCAACGAAAGCCCTGATCGCTATTATATCACCGTCACCCCGTCGGAGATCACCAGTCCCGGCACCGATCAGGAAGCCCGCGTCGAACAGGCCGATCCCGAAGCGCTGGGACTATTGGTCACGCCCAATCGACTGGTGGTCGATCCGGGCGGCATGCGCTCGATCCGCGTGGTCGCGCTCGACGAGACGGTGACGACCGACCGTATCTACCGCGTCAAGATCACGCCGCAGGTCGGGGAGTTGAAATCGACGGTCGGCGAAAGCGGCAAGGGCATCGCGATCAAGGTGCTGGCCGCCTACGACATTCTCGTGACCGCCCGCCCCGCGCGGGCGAAGCCCGAGCTGACCGTGACGCGGGAAAACGGCGAACTCGTCATCCGCAACGTCGGCAATTCCAACACGCTTCTCTACGAGGGCCGCGCCTGCACCGGCGACACCGTGCCAAAGGCCGAGGGGACAGCGATTCCCGACGGCTGCACCGACCTGGGCGCACGCAGAATATATCCCGGTAATGAGTGGAAATTGCCGCTTCCGACCGCGCAGGCCAAAGTCCGCTTCAAGCAAAGATCGCTTGCGTCGTCCGATCCCAAAGAGGTCGATTTTTAAGTTTTAATAAAAATCCGTGATCTGGATCACATTTTGTTTTTCACAGGGCGCGTTCTTAACCTATTTTGTTAAACATTTAATAAATTGACCTTTTCTTACTTAATATTTAGTGAGCGATTCGCTGAGGCCGTCATGGTGACACCTCTTGGTGAATTGGGGAAATTTCATGAAGAACGTTGCTCTTGCCATTGCTCTTGCGGCCGCAGCCGTTTCGGCACCGGCAATCGCCGCCGCCGATGGCACGCTGTCGAGCACCAACAGCATCGGCACGATGACCGTGACGACCAACATTCCCAAGCTGGTCAAGATTTCCGGCCTGTCGGACATCACTTTCAACCCGACCGCCGCTGACCTGGCGACCGGCACCGGCCTCCAGAACGCCTCGTCGCGCTTCTGCGTCTATTCGAACGACACCGCCGATGGCCTCTACAAGATCAAGGTCGACGGCGTGGCCGGTTCGGAACTGAACACCGGCGAACTGAAGTTCGGCCTGACCGGCCCCGGCGGCGTGCTGGATCTGGGCGTCTGGGTTTCGGACCAGGCCAACGCCCCCTATACCCGCAACGCGATCCCCGGCCGTGAATATGGCGACTTCAAGACCACTGCCGGTGGCCAGACCCGTCCGACCACGCTGAACTGCGGCGGCGGCAACAACGCCTCGATGGCGTTCCGTCTGAAGAATTCGGGCATCCTGGCGATGACTGCCGGTTCCTACACCGGCACGCTGACGCTGACCGTCTCGGCTCTCTAAGTGCAAATATGGGCGGGAGGCTGACCTCCCGCCCATTTCCGTTTTTCCAGGGGGCGCGTAACGGGATGCAGGCTTTGTCTTCACGCATGATGGGCTTGATCCTCGCGGCGCTGGCAAGCATGGCCGGCGTTCAGACGCACGCCCAGCAGATGCCCGCAGACAGCCGTGGCGCTGCCGAACCAGCTCGCCAAGAAGAGCCGAAGGCCGAACTGCGCCTCTATGGCTCGCGCGAAGTCAAATCCAGCTGGGCGGGCAGCGGCCCCAATATCCTTCTGTCGGACCTCTGCGTATCCAGCTCCACCGGCCGGTTCCGGCTTCGTATCCTCAGCAGCGGCGGCGGCCGGATGGCATCGCCCGCATCGCTCGACCGGATCGGCTACACGTTGCGCTTTCGCGACGGTTCGGGCCAGGTGCAGTCCCGCGAAGTCAGCGGACAGGCGCTCATCACCCTCGAAGGCCGCTCGCCCGAGGATGTCGACTGCTCGCACGGCGCCAATTCGCAGATAGAGATCGACCTGGCCGAACCGGATATGCTGGCTCGCGCCGCCGGCCGCTATTTCGATCAACTCGTCCTCTCCGTCGATCCGCTCTGAACGGAATACAAGCGTGGGGGCGCGGACGAAATCGACCTTATTGTCATGGTCATTGCACGCAAGCGCGATCGCCCTTGCCCATATGCAGGTCATGCCGGCGCTGGCCCAGACCAATCTGGCGGCGCTCCGTCCCGATGACGCCGGCCAGTCGCGCAGCGCCAGCGCCACGAAGGTAGAGGCACAGCCGCCCAGCGGCTTCGACGGCCTGGACGAATCGGTCTCGACCGAATTCGACGTCACTTTTCAGGAACGCGCGATCGGATCGTTCCGCGCGACCTTCGACAATGGCCAGCTTCTCTTCGCCGATCCGGCGGCGGTGGCGCGGGCGCTCGGTCCCGGCGTGGACACGGCGGCCGCCACTGCCTTCCTGTCCCGGCCGCTGTCCGCCAACGAACAGTTTCGCTGCCGTCCCGGCGTCATGCTGGGCGTGGGCTGCGGGCTGCTGCCGGGCGACGCATCAGGCATCATCGCCAATCCCGAAGCGTTCAGCGTCACCCTCTTCCTGTCGCGCCAATATCTGGTCAGCGCGATCAGCGGGCCAAGGATGCTCGGCCCCGCCATGTCGGGTCCGTCGCTGATCCAGACGGCGCGCTTCGCGGTGGCGCGGGACGGCAATTCCGGCACCAGCTATGGCGGCACGTTCGACACGCTGGCCAGCCTCGGCCAGAATGCGCTGATCGCGCAGACCACGCTCAGTGACACGGAAGGGCTGCGCGCGCAGCAGCTCTATGCCCAGCGCATCTGGTCGGACCGGCGCGCCGCCGCCGGTCTGCTCCAGGATTTTCAGTCGCTTATCTTCACCAATTATCGCGTGCTGGGCGCGGAGCTGAGTTCCTTCTACGGCACGCTGCTTGATGCCACCAACGACACGGCGACCCCGCTCGAAATCCTGATGCCGCAGCGCGGCCAGGTCGAAATCTATCGCAACGACGTGCTGATCACCGCTGCCCGCTATGAAGCGGGCCTGCAACTGCTCAACACCGCCGCCCTGCCCGAAGGCGCCTACACCGTCCGCATCGTCGCCCGCGACGGCGCTCGCGTGATGCTGGACCAGACCCGCGCCTTTTCCAAGATTTCCAATCTGGTGCCGCCGGGCAAGACGGCCTTCCGCTTCCGCGCGGGCGCCCGGACCGAGGATAATTTCCTCAGCGTCGACGGGCGCGGCGGCCCCGGCTTCCTGCCCCGGACCACCGGGGAGGTCGTGCTGTCCGCCTCCGGCCAGCGTCGCGTCGGCCGTTCCATCGCGGCATCGGCCACAGTGACGTCCTTCGATTCGCGCGTCTTTGGCGAAACCTCGATGCAATTCTTCCGCGGCCGGTTCAGCGGGCTGGCGGGGGTCGGGGTCGGATCGGACGGCACCTATTCGGCGCTGGTCAGCACCAATATCCAGCTGCCGCGCATCAGCTTCTACGTCTCCGCGCGCACGACGCAGGCACCCGACAATGTCCTGCCGATCGCGATCGACGACCGCTATCGCGCCTTCTTCCGCAGCCAGGACACGGTGTTCGGATCGGTCCAGACCCGCGTGCTGGGCGGATCGCTGGGGCTGAGCGGCAGCTATACCCGCTCGTCCGACTTCCCCAAACGCTATGCCGTCGGCCTCCAATATAATCGCTCGGTCGACCTGCCCTGGGCGGCGTCGGCATTGCTGTCGGCCGGCGTCACCAAGTCCGATTTCGACACCCGCGTCGGCTTCACCATTTCCTTCTTCAAGCGCGTCGACCGCAAGACGACCGCCTCCTTCACCGGCGGCGGCTATTATGTCGGCAATTCCCAGCCCGGCACCGGCGGTCGCAAGGGCTTCTCGCCCGTGGGCGAGGCGGTGCTGTCGCGTCGCGAGCAGGTCGGCCCGGTCGATCTGGTGGCGGAGGCCGGTGTGGGCACGGATGTCGACGGCGATCGCGCCTTCGGCCGGCTGCGCACCCAGTCGACCTATGGCAGCGCCGATGCGGCGGTGCAGTGGCAGAAGCGGCCGTTCGGCGACGCCGCCACCTCCTATCTCTTCAATGGTGAAACGGGCTTTGCCATTGGCGGCGGCGGGGCCAAGATCGGCATGCGCGACCCGGCCGAGGCCATGGTCATGCTCGACCTCAGCGACATCCGCGCGCCCGCACGCGAGGACGCCGCGTCAACAGCGGGCACAGGCTCCGGTGGGACGCAGAACGGCAATGACGGCAACCAGCTTGCTGCCGGCGGCTATCGCATCACGGTCGACGGCCGGCCCTATGACTATATCGAGCCGGGCCGCCGCGTCGCGCTGGGGCTGACCGCATTCAGGGAATATCAGATCGGCCTTAAGCCGGAAGGCGCGCCGCAGTTCGATATCGACAGCACCCGGCGCAAGGTGACGCTCTATCCCGGCAATGTCGTGCGGATGCGGTTCGAGGCGCAACGCGTCATCAGCCTGTTCGGCCAGATCCTGCTGGAGGACGGTTCGCCCGCCGCACAGGCGCGGATCGAGGCCGGGACCGACTATGCCGTGGCCGACGATCGCGGCTATTTCACCGTCACCGCGCCCTTGTCCTCCACCATCGCTATCCGCCGCGCCGATGGCGGGGCCTGCGTCGAGCGCTCGATCCGGAGCCTGATCGACGCAAAGACGCCATCGGTCCTCTATCGCTTCGGCAAAATTCGTTGCAGCACGACCGGCGCCATGCTGTCGCCTACGCCGCAACCCGAAGGCAAGCAGCTCGCACAGGCACCGCACGAGGCCGAGTTGCGCCGTGTCCGCACTGCCGCACGCAGCCTGGCCGACGCACCCGACGCCCAACCCGATCGGGAAGCCCCCTCTTCCCTCAGCCGACTGGTCGCGCGGGAATTTCTACGCCAGCTGGATTGATCCGACCCGGCGATGCCGCCCGTCTCAGGCGGCGTCGATCCGGCAAAGCTCCGGCCGCAGCGCCCATCCCTTGCCCCGGATCGATTCGATATATTCCCGCCCCTCGCTGGCGAGGCTCAGCTTCTGGCGGAGCTTGGACACGAACACGTCGATCGCCCCGGCGCCCGGCCGCGTCTGCGCATCATAAAGCCTGGACAGGATCATCTCGCGCGACACCGGTCCCGGCATCACCTGCCGGAAGATGTGCAGGATATTCGCTTCCGTTTCGGTCAACGCGATACGCCGCCGTCCGATGCTGTAGCTTTCATCCTGCGGGCGGAAGATCAGCATCCGGAAGTCGCCGCGCGCCGCTGGCTCCGCATGAGCCGCCTCGATCGTCGTCAGAAGCTGGTGGACGATCGCATCGCCCTGCGGACCGGCCTCCGTGGCCGACAGCGCTTCGCGGGCCGCCCGCAGCGATTGCAGCACCTCGTTCGTCGAACGCAGATTGTCCACGATTCTCGCCTCGCAGGCGCACAGCAGGTCGAGCAGTCGTTCCCGGTCCATTCCCATTCCCGTTATTGTCCGTTGAAAGCGCATGCCCGTCATTGGTTAGGAGGCCGTAAATTTTTCTCCGGACAAAGACAAACAGCTCCATGGCACAGCCTCCGGCCGCACTACCCCGATGATCTTGCCCTCTCCCGCCACCTCGCCTAAAGCGTCGGCTCATGCCCGACATCTTCATTCCCGACGCCTCCCCTGAACTGACCGGGCGAGCGCTGTTCCCGCATCGGCACCTTTTGTCGATCGCCGACCTCAAGCCCTGGGAAATCCGCTTCCTGCTCGATGAGGCGGAACATTGGGCGCAGGCGAACAAGGGCAAGGCGCGCAAGCATGACGGCCGGCTGGCGGGCATGACCCAGATCAACGCCTTTTTCGAAAACAGCACGCGCACCCTGCTGTCGTTCGAAATCGCCGGCAAGCGGCTGGGCGCCGATGTCGTCAACATGCATGCCGGCCAGTCCAGCGTGAAGAAGGGCGAAACGCTGATCGACACCGCCATGACGCTGAACGCCATGGCCGCCGACGTCATCGTCATTCGGCATGCCAGTTCCGGCGCGGTCGCGCTGATCGCGGACAAGGTCGACTGCCCGGTCCTCAACGCGGGCGACGGCTGGCACCAGCATCCGACACAGGCGCTGCTCGACGCACTCACCATCCGCCGCCGCAAGGGCGGGTTCGAGGGGCTGGTCGTGGCGATCTGCGGCGACGTGCTGCACAGCCGCGTCGCCCGCTCCAACATGCTCTGCCTCGCGGCGCTGGGCGCGCAGGTGCGCGCGGTCGCGCCGCCGACCCTGCTGCCGCCGGAGGTCGAGATGCTGGGCGCCATCCCTTATACCCGCATGGACGAAGGGTTGGACGGCGCCGACGTGGTGATGATGCTGCGGCTCCAGAATGAACGGATGGACGGCGCGTTCATCCCGTCCCCGCGCGAATATCATGCGCTCTATGGCCTAACGCCGGAACGGCTGGCGATCGCCAAACCCGACGCGCTGGTCATGCATCCCGGCCCGATGAACCGGGGCGTCGAAATCACCAGCACCGTCGCCGATCATCCCGATCGATCGGCTATCACCGAACAGGTGGCGATGGGCGTTGCGGTACGCATGGCCTGTCTGGACGTCTTGACGCGCAGCGCGCGTGGTGTGGAGGGATGGACTTGAACATCCCGACCAACAAAACGGAGGGATGGACTTGAACATCCCGACCAACAAAACGGAGGGATGGGCTTGAACATCCCGATAAGCAAAGAAACCGGGATGGGCTTGAACATCGCGGCAAGCAAAGAAACGGGAATGGGCATGAGCCGGATCGCAATCATCAACGGCAAGCTGGCCGATCCGGCCGCGGACGCCCTTACCCCCGGCACCGTGCTGATAGAGGGCGACCGGATCGTCGCCGCCGGACAAGTGCAGATCCCCGCCGACGCCCAGCAGGTCGATGCGCAGGGGCTGGTGGTCGCGCCCGGCCTGATCGATCTGGGCGTCTTCGCCACCGACAAGCCAGCCTTTCATTTCGGCGGCATCACGCGCGCGGCGCTCATGCCGGACCAGCGCGCCCCACTCGATGAAGTCGGCCTGATCCGGGAGGCCACCCGTGCGGGCAAGCCCGATTTCTGGGTCCATCCGATCGCCGCCGCCACGCGCGGCCTCAAGGGCGCGGAAATGGCCGAAATGGGCCTGATGCAGGCGGCAGGCGCGAAGGCGGTCGGCACCGGCCGCCAGTGGATCGCCGACTCGGGCGTGATGCTGCGCGTCCTCTCCTATGCCAGCGGCCTTGGCCTGACCCTCATCGCCCATGCCGAGGACGGCGGGCTGACGGCGAAAGCCGTGGCGACCAGCGGCGAGACGGCGACGCGGCTCGGCCTGCCCCACGCCCCGGCCTGCGCGGAGGCGATGGCGATCGCGCGCGACATCGTGCTGGTGCGCGAAACCGGCGCGTCGATCCATTTTCGGCTGGTGACGACGAAGGCAGGTTTCGACCTGATCCGCGCCGCCAAGGCCGAAGGCCTGAAAGTGACCTGCGGCATCAGCCCTGCCTATCTGTTCCTGAACGATCAGGCGGCGACCGACTTCCGCACCTTCGCCCGGCTGTCGCCGCCGCTGCGGTCGGAAAATGACCGGCAGGCGAGCCTCGCCGCCGTTGCCGACGGGACGGTCGATGTCATCACCTCCGGCCACGACCCGCGCGGGCCGGAGGACAAGCGCCTGCCCTTCGCCGATGCCGCACCGGGCATGGCGGGCGCGGAAACGCTGCTGGCGCTGTCGCTCAACCTGGTGCGCGAAGGCCAGGTGACGATCAATCGGTTGATGACCTTGCTGTCCACCAATCCGGCGCGGATATTGGGCATCAACGCGGGCAGCTTCACCGCCGGAAGCGCCGCCGACCTGATCTTCGTCGATCCCGACGCCCCGTGGATCGTGGATTCGGCCAGAATGGCGGCTTCAGCGGGCAACACCCCGTTCGACAAGGTGCCAGTGCAGGGCCGCACGCGTCGGGTCATGAAGGGCGGCGCCTTCCTGTAACGGACATCTCGTAACAGACCTCCTGTAACAGATGGGGCCGGCAAGATCGCCTGCCGGCCCCGCCCTGTCCTACACGACGCCATGATGGTAAAAGCTGCACTCGCCCCCGGCTTGAACCGTAATAATATTACCGGGACACAACCGTAAATTTCAAAATCTGCGGGAAATGTGCGAAGTTAAGCGTCCCATTTCCTACAGCCCTCACCCCAGGATGAAGTCCACCCCCGCCTTCGCATGGATCCCAGTGCAGTCGTAGATCGGCAGCACATTGGCCTTCACGTCGACGATCAGTTCCAGTTCGGTGCAGGCCAGCACCGCCGCCTGCACATCCTGCTTGGCGATGTCGGTCAGTTCCGATTTCATGTAGCGTTCGCTCTCGCGGCTGATCTTGCCGACGGTCAGCTCGTCATAGACGATGCGGTCGATCCGCTCGGCCAGTTCCATGTCGGCGGGCAGCAGCGACACGCCATGCGACACCAGCCGCTGGCGGTAGAATTTCTCGGTCATGACGTTGCGGGTACCGATCAGCGCCGCTTTTTCGACGCCGTCGGCCAGCATCCTGTCGCCCACCACTTCGGCGATATGGATGATCGGGATGCCGATTTCGGCCTGCACCTGATCATAGACACGGTGCATGGAATTGGCGCAGATCAGCAGGCTTTCCGCGCCTCCCTGCTCCAGCCGCCGCGCCGATACGATCAACTGGCCGGCCGCCGCGTCCCAGTCCGATTCCGTCCGGCATCCCGCGACGGCGGCGAAATCGAGGCTGTCGATCAGCAGCGGCGCGCTGTGCTGCCCACCCAGCGCGCGATGCACAGCCTTGTTGATGATCTCATAATAGCGGGCGGTGGACGTCCAGCTGAGACCACCAATCAGACCAAGTTTACGCATCATGACCCCTGGATACAAAAAACCGTTCGGTTCAAGCGCAGTCGAGAACCGGCCTCCAGGTGGCGCGGCATGTCTCGACTTCGCTCGACACGAACGGGTTAGGGTATCGGGGCGGCGCGGGGCAACCCCTCAGAGCGATTTCGAGCCGGATGGATCATCAGCGGCTCGAAAACACAGCCGAAAACTTAATGCGCCAGTCCCTTGACGATCTCTTCCACCATCTTCTTGGCGTCGGCCAGCAGCATCATGGTATTGTCCATGTAGAAGACCTCATTGTCGACGCCGGCATAGCCAGCGCCGCCCATGGATCGCTTCACGAACAGCACCGATTTCGCGTTGGCGACGTCGAGGATCGGCATGCCGTAGATGGGCGATGTCTTGTCGGTCTTGGCCGCCGGGTTGGTCACGTCGTTGGCGCCGATGACGAAGGCGACGTCGGCCTGGCCGAACTCGCCGTTGATGTCCTCCAGTTCGAACACCTCGTCATAGGGCACGTTCGCTTCGGCCAGCAGCACGTTCATATGGCCGGGCATACGACCTGCGACCGGGTGGATCGCATATTTGACGTTGACGCCTTCCTTCTTGAGGATGTCGCCCATTTCACGCAGCGCATGCTGCGCCTGGCTCACCGCCATGCCGTACCCCGGCACGATGATGACGCTTTCCGCCTGCTTCATCAGGAAGGCCGCGTCTTCCGCGCTGCCGCGCTTGTAGGGACGGTCGACCGCCGCCGCGCCAGCCGACGCACCGCCGGACTCCGCGCCGAAGCCGCCCGCGATCACGCTGATGAAGCTGCGGTTCATCGCCTTGCACATGATGTAGGACAGGATCGCACCCGAACTGCCCACCAACGCGCCGGTGATGATCATCGCCGTATTGCCCAGGGTAAAGCCCATGGCGGCAGCGGCCCAGCCCGAATAGCTGTTCAGCATCGACACCACGACCGGCATGTCCGCGCCGCCGATCGGGATGATCAGCAGGAAACCGATGACGAAGCTCAGCGCCGTCACGGTCCAGAACACCCAGGGCGACTGATCCGTCACGAAATAGGCGACCAGCCCCAGGATCGCGGCCAGCGTGCCCAGATTGATGACATGGCGGCCAGGCAGCATGATCGGCTTGCCCGACATGTTGCCGTTCAGCTTCAGGAAGGCGATGATCGAGCCGGAGAAGGTGATGGCGCCGATCGCGACGCCCAGCCCCATCTCGACCCGGCTGGCACCGTGGATCTCGTCCGTCAGCGGATCGAGAATGCCGAACGCGCCGGGGTTCAGGTAAGCGGCCGCGCCCACCAGCACCGCGGCCATGCCGACCAGCGAGTGGAAGGCCGCAACCAGCTGCGGCATCGCCGTCATCGCGATCCGCCGGGCGATCAGGAAGCCGATGCCGCCACCGACGATGATCGCGCCCACAATCTCCGGCAGGCTCACCACATCATGGGTATAGAGCGTCGTGGCGACCGCGATCGCCATGCCTGCCATGCCCATGCGGTTGCCGCGCCGGCTGGTGGCGGGGCTGGACAGCCCGCGCAGCGCCAGGATGAAGAGGATGCCGGCGATCAGATAGGCCAGCGCCACGAAAGGAGAGACAGGAGCAAGCTCGTGCATCACTTGCGCTCCTTCTTCTTGTACATGGCCAGCATGCGTTCGGTGACGGCAAAGCCGCCGAAGATGTTGACCGATGCGAAGACCACCGCGACCAGCCCCAGCACCTTGGCGGCAATGCTGCCCGCCTCCGCCGACGCGACCAGCGCGCCCACGATGATGACCGAGGAAATGGCGTTGGTAACCGCCATCAAAGGCGTGTGGAGCGCCGGCGTCACCGACCAGACCACATAATAGCCGACGAAACACGCCAGCACGAAAATCGACAGGATGGCTACGAAGTCCATCGTTCCTACTCCCTGTTCGTCCCGCCTGCCTGCGACCGGACGTTCCCGCGCGGCCCGCCCCCTCGGCAGGCCCGCGCCCCTATATTCCGTTCGGGACCAAGCCCGCCCTTCAGCTGGCCAGCAACCGCTCGTTCACGACCTTGCCGCCCTGCGTCAGGCGGATGGCGTTGCCGATTTCCTCGTCCAGCACCGGCGCATTCTTTTCCTTGTCCCAGAAGGCGGACAGGAAATTGTAGAGATTGCGCGAGAAAAGGGCCGAAGTGTCCGCCGCCAGCCGGGACGGCACGTTGCGATGGCCGACGATCTTGACGCCGTGGCGCTCGACCACTTCGCCTGGGACCGCACCCTCGACATTGCCGCCCTGCTCGACCGCCAGGTCGACGATCACGCTGCCCGGCTTCATCGTCGCGATCTGCGCGTCGGTGATGAGCCGCGGCGCGGGACGGCCGGGGATCAGCGCGGTGGTGATAACGATGTCCTGCTTGGCGATGTGCGACGACACCAGCTCCGCCTGCGCGGCCTTGTACTCGTCGGACATTTCGGTCGCATAGCCACCGCTGCCCTCACCCTCGATGCCCGCGACCTTCTCCACGAAGATCGCCTTGGCGCCGAGCGATTCGATCTGTTCCTTCGTCGCGGCGCGGACGTCCGTAGCGGACACCTGCGCGCCCAGACGCCGTGCGGTGGCGATCGCCTGAAGCCCCGCGACGCCGACGCCCATGATGAAGGCCTTGGCCGCCGACACCGTACCAGCCGCCGTCATCATCATCGGAAAGGCCTTGTCATATTCGGCGGCGGCATCGAGCACCGCCTTGTAGCCCGACAGGTTCGACTGGGACGAAAGAATGTCCATTGACTGCGCACGCGTGATCCGCGGCATGAACTCCATAGCCAGCGCCTCGAACCCGGCAGCGGCATAGGCGTCGACACGCGCACGCCCTCCATTTTCACCGGCGCCAAAGGGGTTAAGGCCGGCGGCGATCCACGCGCCCGGCTTCGCCCCGGCCAGGCTTTCGGGGGTCGGCCCCTGTACACCCAGAATGATGTCAGCGCCGGCGACCGTCGCGCCGCCATCGGCAACCGTTGCGCCAGCGGCTGCATAGTCGGCATCGGCGATCGACGCCGTCAGCCCAGCGCCCGCCTCGATGGCGACGTCGGCGCCCAGCGCCTTGAACTTCTTCACCGTCTCCGGCGTGGCGGCGACCCGCCGTTCGCCGGCCGCCTGCTCCTTCAATATTGCAATCTTCATCTGTGTCGCACCCCCTCCTGATCCCGATTTTCCATTCAGCTGGAAATCAGTAACACCACGATTGCAGCGACGACGATGCTGGCGACGGTTCCCCATTTCATCAGGCCGATGAAACCATGATAGGTTTCATTCGCGCTATTCATATGCCCTTCGTTCGACATATTCGCTCCTCTTCCTGCGCTTTTCGCGGTTCACCTCTTATCCTTTCGCCTTGCCCCCCTCAACCCGAAGGCCGACAAGAAAATCTTTCGCAGTTAAGTGCGCCTTTACCCCTGTCCGTTAACCCTAGTCGCCTGTTGCATTTGAGGGGTGAAGATGGCGCGCGACGGCGTACCGATGCTGATGCTGATCGACGACGAACCGGCGCAAAGGCGACTGGTGTCCGCTCTGGCATCGCGCGCTGGCTGGCGCACCATTTTCGCGCAGGATAGCGAGACGGCCATAGCGATGCTGGGCACGCAGGACGGCATGCGGCTGGACGCGATCATCCTCGATCAGTGGAGCCCGGACTATGACCCGTCGGACCTGATCCGGGAGATTCGCGCGCGCCGTCCGGCCCTGCCCCTGCTCATCCTCACCGCCCATAATAATGTCTCCGGCGCGGTCGAGGCGATGAGGGCGGGTGCAACAGATTATCTTTCCAAGCCGATTGCGCCCGAACGACTGCTCGCCGCCCTCAACGCGACTCTGGCTGAAGGCAGCGCGGCGGGCGAACTGCGTCCCCTGACCGAAAAGATCACCGCGCCACTCTCCTTCGAGGATGTGGTCGGCTCCGCACCCCTTTTCCGCGCCGCGCTTGCCATTGCGGCCAAGGCGGCCCGCGCCCGCGTGCCCGTACTGATCGAGGGCGAAAGCGGCGTCGGCAAGGATGTGATCGCCTGCGCCGTCCATGCCGCCTCGCCGCGCCACAAGCAGCCGATGATCACGGTCAATTGCGGCGCCATTCCCGCCAACCTCGTCGAATCGGAACTGTTCGGTCATGAGCGCGGCGCCTTCACCGGCGCCTTCGACCGGCATGTCGGCAAGTTCGTGTCGGCCGACATGGGCACGATCTTCCTCGACGAGGTGAGCGAGATGCCGCTCGACGCGCAGGTGAAGCTGCTGCGCGTGCTTCAGGATGGCGAGGTCCAGCCTCTCGGCGCCCGCCGACCGATCCATGTCGACGTGCGTGTCATCGCCGCCACCAACAAGCGGCTGATCGACGAGATCGAAGCGGGCCGTTTCCGCGAAGACCTCTATTATCGCCTCAATGTCGTCCAGCTGACCATCCCGCCGCTGCGCGAACGCATGGGCGACATTCCCGCGCTCTGCCGCCACCTGCTCGCCCGCATCGCGACCCAGCCGGGCCTGCGCAGCCTGGGGCTGACCGACGACGCGCTATCGCTACTGATGCAGCATCCCTGGCCGGGCAATGTGCGCCAGTTGCAGAACGCCCTGTTCCGTGCCGCCGTCCTGTGCGACGGCGATGCACTGACACCGCAGGATTTCCCGCAGATCGCTGCGCAGATCCGGATCGGAGAGAGCACGGGGCGCATCATCGCCCGCCCGCGCATCGTGAGCCAGCCACATCGCGACGGCGCGGGCATCACCCTGTTCGAAGGTGATGGCCATGTCCGCCAACTGGCGGAGATCGAGGCCGACGTCATCCGTCTCGCCATCGGCCATTATCGCGGCCGGATGACCGAAGTCGCCCGGCGGCTGGGCATCGGTCGTTCCACCCTGTATCGCAAGCTCGCCGAACTGGGCATCGATAGCGCCGCCTGACCGGCTATGGCGTTGAAATCTGCCCGCGCCTATGCTTTGGACGGGACATGAAGAACGCCCCCCTCGCCGTCTGCCTGCCCATCCTGCTGCTCGCCGCCTGCGGCCGCACCGAACCCGTGGCGGACATGCCGACTCAGGAGGAACTGGCCGCCGCCGCCAATGCAGCGGCCGCCAATGCCATCGCCAACCAGCAGTCGGAAGACACGCCCGACAGTCGCAACTATGTGAATATAGAGCATGGCTTTTCCGTCACCCTTCCCGAAGGCTGGGTGAGGGACAAGGGCGCCAGCAATGCGGAGGGCGTCGTGTATCAAGACCCCGGCGCGGGCGCAGACGTACGCGTCTTCTGGCAGAAGAATGACGACGATCAGACGCTCCAGCAGATCGTGGAAGCGCTCAACACCGGGGCCGAAGGCGTGGACGGGGACTTTGTCGGCGATAATGAATATCGCGGCACGGCCAATGATGGCGAAGGCAATAATGTCGCCATCCGCCTGCTGCGCCAGCCGGATGGATCGATCGTCACCGCGACCTTCGTCTATCCCGAAATGCTGAGCGAGCAATATCAGGCGATTTCCGAAACGCTGCTGACCAGTCTGCGCGCCTTTGCGCCCAAAAAGGAAGCCGAAGCCTCCGCCACGACACCGGCGGCTAACGCCAGCGCGGCGCCCTAACGCAGATCTCGCGTTTCGGTAAGGGTCTTGGCGCCCAGCGTCAGGTCGCGCGTCTGCTGCTCGACGAGCCCGGTTTGCGTCGACAGGCCATAGCGCACCGCCACCTGCACGCCCTCTCCGGCCAGATTCTCCTCCAGTCTTAACCGATCACCCTCGCGTGATTCCAGTCGCAGCAGGCCTTCCACCTTGACCGGCCGACCGAGCGGCGATCCCGCCACGGTCCGCACGCCGCGCCCGGCAGCGTCATCTTCGACCTCACCGCCGGCGAAGAGGAAGAGTGGCTGATATTCACCCGCCAGCAGCGCCAGCCGCCCGTCCGGCGGCAGACCGGCAAACAGCGTCTGCACTGAACTGGCGGCGCGATATCGGGAAGAATCAGGCGCGAAGCCTGCCATCATCTTCGCCAGGCCCTGCTCGACCGAGGTCCAGACCTTGTCCATGTCGTCCAGCCCAACGATCTTGCCATTGGCGTCGATGCGGAACCCCATCTCGACCCCGACCAGCGGCGTCAGCGCGGCGCGCCAGGATTGGGTGGCCGCCGCCGGCGCATCGCTGTCGATCGCTCGCAGTGTGGCGTGGAGCAGCCAGGCGTCGCCTACGTGCTCGAAGCGCAAACTGCGCGTCGCCGTGAAGCGGCTCTTCTGCCCGTCGATCACGCGACTTTGATCGATAAGATAGACTAAGTCGCGCCCGACCGGCGGAGAAAAGGCGATGGGCACCAACTCGGCCGCGGCCGGCTGCGCGCCCATGAGCAGCAGCATGGATACCAGCTTCCACATCTTCATCGAACCTGCTCCCCGACCCAGCCGGCGAAGGCGGCCGACGCATTTCCATCTATCGCCACGATAGCCGGCAGATCATAGCCATGCAGTTCAACGATCCGGGCCTGCAATGCCGCGCTCCGCGCGGGGCTGGTCTTGAACAGCACGGGGATTTCCGCCGCCTCCTCGATTATACCCTGCCATTCGTAGAAGGAGGTGCAGGCCGCGCCGATATTGGCGCAGGCCGCCAGCCTCTCCTCGACCAGTTGCCGGGCGATGCGCCGGGCATCCTCGACCGATCCGAACATTGTATAGACCAGCGCGACCGGCTCGCTCATGCGCGGCGTCCGATGGCGTGCGCACCCCATGTCGCCGATGCCACGACCAGCGCCCCGACCGCCTGGTGCAGCACCGCCAGCGGCAGCGCGATGCCGCTGATGACGGTCGCGATGCCGAGCAGTACCTGCGTGCCGACCGTGGCGTTGATTGCGATCGACGGGCCGCGCTGTCCGGCCTTCTTCGCGCGCCGCGCCAGCAGCATCAGCAGCGCCGCCGCGACCCAGGCCCACCAGCGATGGATGAAATGGACGAGATAGGGATCGGACGAGACGGTCGCCCAGAGCGATCCCCACCAGCTGATCCCTTCGGGTACCAGATGGTCGTTCATCAGCGGCCAGGTGCTGGACACATAGCCCGCATCCAGCCCGGCGGTGAACGCCCCGAACAGCAGCTGCACGAACAGCACCAGCAGCGCCGCCAATGCGAAGGGTCGCATCCGCGCCGGCCGCGCCGCCCGGCTGCGCGCCAGCATCAGCAGGTCGAGCGCGGTCCAGATGAGGCCGCCGATGATGAACAGCGCGGTCAGCAGATGCACCGCCAGTCGATAATGGCTGACGTCGGTCCGCACCGACAGGCCCGACTTCACCATCCACCAGCCGATCGCGCCCTGCAATCCGCCCAGCGCCAGCAAGGCGGTCAGGCGCCAGCCATAGCCCGCCGGGATGACCCGCTTCCAGGCGAACCAGATCAGCGGCAGCGCGAAGGCGACGCCGATCAGCCGTCCCAGCAGCCGATGCGCCCATTCCCAGAAGAAGATGAACTGGAAATCGCCCAGTGTCATGCCCCTGTTGATCTGCTGATATTCGGGGATCTGCTGATAGAGGCGGAACGCCTCCATCCACTGGTCATGGGTCAGCGGCGGGATCGCGCCGGTGATCGGCTTCCACTGGGTGATCGACAGCCCCGATTCGGTAAGGCGGGTGATACCGCCCACCACCACCATGCAGAAGACCAGGGCGGCCACGGCCAGCAGCCAGCGGGCGATGGCGCGCGGCGCGATGGCGGCGGAGGAGCGGAAGGCGGAAGCGGCAGCTATCATGGCCGTTCCATGCGCCGCCGCCTCACGGGTTTCAAGAGCATAGCGGATGGACAAAAGGTCCGGGCCAGCCCATCACCGGGAAACAAATCGGCTCATGGGCGTATCGGGCTAATAGAGATTATCGTGCTGAGACAGGAATGAACGCCGCGACGGGCATAGCAGACAGGATCGCATCGCAGGGGCCGGTGGGCGCGCTGACCGCCGCCATCGACGCCGCGTCGCCGCTCGGCGCGGTGGATGGCTGGTCGCCCACGCTGGTTTCGACCGTCCGCCTGATGCTGTCGTCCAAGGCGGAAATCGTGCTGTTCTGGGGGCCTGATTTCTGCGCGCTCTACAATGAAGCCTATGTGCCGACGATCGGCGACAAGCATCCCCATGTGCTGGGCCTGCCGGGTCGCGAGGGCTGGACCGAGCTGTGGGACGATCTGGAACCGCTGCTACGATCCGTGCGCGATGGCGGAGAAACGGTCCACGCCAGGGATCGCCCCTTCTATATCGAGCGTGACGCTGGCCGGGGCGAGGATGTCTTCTTCGACATAAGCTATTCCCCGGTGTTCGAGGCGGACGGATCGATCGGCGGCGTCCTCTGCATCGTCAGCGAAACGACAAAGCGAGTGCTGGCCGAACGACAGATGGCGGCCGAGCGCAACCGGCTCTGGGCGCTGGCGCGCGATCCCTTCCTGATCGCCGATGTCAGCGGCGTCTGGCTGGCCGCCAGCCCCGCCTGGACCGACATATTGGGCTGGAGCCAGGAAGAACTGGTCGGCCGCACGTCCGAATGGATGGAGCATCCTGACGATGTGTCCTCCACGCGCCAGGAAATCGACGACCTGGCCGAAGGACGCCCCACCTGGCGCTTCGAAAACCGGTTCCGCACCAAGGCTGGCGATTATCGCACCTTCAGCTGGACTGCCGTGCCGGAGGGCGATCATATCTATTGTGTCGCCCGCGACGTGACCGAACATCGCGCCGAGGCCCGCGCGCGCACCGAAGCGGAGGCGGCTCTGCGACAGGCACAGAAGATGGAGACGTTGGGCCAGTTGACCGGCGGCGTCGCCCATGATTTCAATAATCTGCTTCAAGTAGTGACAGGCAATCTGGAACTGCTCCAGCGCACCCTGCCTGCCGACCAGCCGCGCCTGAAACGCGCGGCGGACAACGCGATGGCAGGCGCCGAGCGCGCCGCGATCCTGACCCAGCGCCTGCTCGCCTTCTCCCGCCGACAGCCGCTCATTCCACAGGCGATGGACCCCAACCGGCTCATCGCCGGCATGTCGGACCTGTTCCAGCGGACCCTGGGCGAGACGATCGAGGTGCATACGACACCGCTGGACGGCGCATGGACGATCGAGGTCGATCATAACCAGATGGAAAATGCCCTGCTCAATCTGGCGATCAACGCGCGTGACGCCATGCCGGACGGCGGGCGATTGGACATCGAAATAGACAATCTCCAGGTGGATGCCGCGCGTATGACATCCGAAGGCGATATCGCTCCCGGCCAATATGTCCTGATCAGCGTGACCGACAGCGGCGAAGGCATGGATGCGGACACGCTGACTCATGCAGTCGAGCCATTTTTCACGACCAAGGATGTAGGGCGCGGTACGGGTCTTGGCCTGTCGATGGTCTATGGCTTCATCAAGCAATCCGGCGGCCATCTCCAGGTTTATTCCGAGCCGGGACAGGGCACCTGCGTCAAACTCTATCTGCCCCGGCATCACGGCCTTCTGCCGGTCGCGGATCCCACCGAAACCCTTCCCCCGCAGACGGTAGGCGGCACCGAGACCATCCTGCTGTGCGAGGATGACGATAATGTCCGCGCCTATTCGGCCAGCGTGCTGCGCGACCTGGGCTATCGCGTGCTGGAAGCCGGCGACGCTGCCGAGGCGCTGGCGGCGATCGACGGTGCGAGCGAGCCGATAGACCTGCTGTTCACCGATGTGGTACTGCCCGGCGGGATGAGCGGCGCCGACCTTGCCCGCGAAGTCCATACCCGCCATCCCGCGCTCCGCATCCTCTTCACCACCGGCTATGCGCGCAACGCCATCATCCATCATGGCCGGCTCGATCCCGGCGTCGAATTGCTGACCAAGCCCTTCACCTATGCCGATCTGGCCGCGAAGGTGCGCGCAATGCTCGACGACCAGTCTAGCCAGAGCCGCCAGCCGGCCTGACCTTCTCCTTTAACCCGCATTTCATCGCGAATTTCCGTATCCGTGCCTTCATGCATCCTTGAAATAGTATTTGTATGAGTATATCGGAAAGGCGAGCGCGCAGAAGCGCCCCGTCTTTTTCGTCAGGATGCCCCAATGAGCGATTCGCCCAAGACTGCCCCGAAGCTGCGCAGCCGCGCCTGGTTCGACAACCCAGACAATATCGACATGACCTCGCTCTATCTGGAGCGCTACCTGAACTTCGGCCTCAGCCTTGAGGAGCTGCGCAGCGGCAAGCCGATCATTGGCATCGCCCAGACCGGCAGCGACCTGTCGCCCTGCAACCGCCACCATCTGGTGCTGGCAGAGCGCATGCGCGAAGGCATTCGCGAAATGGGCGGCATCGCGCTGGAATTCCCGGTCCACCCGATCCAGGAGACCGGCAAGCGCCCGACCGCCGGCCTTGACCGTAACCTGGCCTATCTGGGCCTGGTCGAAGCCATGTACGGCTATCCTCTCGACGGCGTGATCCTGACCAGCGGTTGCGACAAGACCACCCCGGCGCTGCTGATGGCCGCCGCCACCGTCAACATCCCGGCGATCGCCCTGTCGGTCGGCCCGATGCTCAACGGCTGGCACAAGGGCGAGCGCACCGGTTCGGGCACGATCGTGTGGCATGGCCGCCAGCTGCTGGCCGCCGGCAAGATCGACGATGAAGGCTTCATCAAGCTGGTCGCCTCGTCCGCGCCATCGACCGGCTTCTGCAACACCATGGGCACCGCCAGCACCATGAACGCGCTGGCCGAAGCGCTGGGCATGATGCTGCCGGGCAGCGCGGCGATCCCCGCCCCCTATCGCGACCGTCAGGAAGCCGCCTACCGCACCGGCAAGCGTATCGTCGAAATGGTGCATGAAGATCTGAAACCGTCCGAGATCATGACGCTGGACGCCTTCCACAACGCCATCGTCGCCAACTCGGCGATCGGCGGTTCGACCAACGCGCCGATCCACCTTGCCGCCATCGCCCGCCACATGGGTGTCGAACTGCCGCTCAAGGACTGGGAGACGGTCGGCCACAAGGTACCGCTGCTGGTCAACATGCAGCCGGCCGGCGAATATCTGGGCGAGGATTATTATCGCGCCGGCGGCCTGCCCGCCGTCATCAGCCAGCTGATCGACCAGGGCCTGATCAAGGAAGGCGCGATGACCGTCAATGGCAAGACGATGGGCGAGAATTGCAGGGGCGTGGAGATCGAGGATGAAAAGGTCATCCGTCCCTTCGGCCAGCCGCTGAAGGACGAGGCCGGCTTCCTGGTCCTGACCGGCAACCTGTTCGACGAAGCGGTCATGAAGACCAGCGTCATCAGCGAAGAATTCCGCATGCGTTACCTGTCGAACCCCGACGATCCGGAAGCCTTTGAAGGCCCGGCGGTCGTGTTCGATGGCCCGGAAGATTATCACCACCGCATCGACGATCCGTCGGTCGGCATCACCGCCGACACACTGATGTTCATGCGCGGCGCGGGTCCGATCGGCTATCCTGGTGCGGCGGAAGTCGTGAACATGCGTCCGCCCGCTTACCTGATCACCGAAGGCGTGTCCGCCCTCCCCTGCATCGGCGACGGTCGCCAGTCGGGCACGTCGGGCAGCCCCTCCATCCTCAACGCCTCACCCGAAGCGGCGGCGATGGGTGGCCTTGCCCTGCTGGAAACCGGCGACCGCGTCCGTATGGACCTGAAGGCCGGCACGGTGAACGTCCTGATTTCCGACGAGGAACTGGAAGCACGCCGCGCGAAGCTGGTGGCTGAGGGCGGGTTCAAATATCCCGCGTCGCAGACGCCGTGGCAGGAGATCCAGCGCTCGGTCGTGGGTCAGATGAACACCGGCGCCATCCTGGAAGGCGCGGAAAAATATCAGCGCATCGCCCAGACCATGGGCCTGCCGCGCGACAATCACTGAGACACCGATCTCAGGCTCTGATCAGGGCATTAAGTCCGAGTATTTTCGGCTTCTGCCCCTTGAAAGGACGGGGCGGCTATCCATCTGGAGCGCCGCCCCATCTTCCCGATTTCAGCATCATCCATGTCGCAAAAGGGTCTGATCCCTGCGGCATGATCGACTAGCCATTCTGACCCCCTTCAGGAGACAGCCATGTTCAACGGAGCCATCCTCATCGGCGCGAACGAGCGCACCGGCGGCGAGCCTTTCTACGCCATCAATCCGGCCACCGGTGAAAAGGGCGACGTCGCCTTTTCCAGCGCGATGCCCAGCGAAGTCGAGGAAGCCGCCGCACTGGCCGACGCCGCGTTCGAAAGCTTTTCGACACTGTCGCCCGACGCCCGCGCGACCTTCATGGAAACCGTCGCCGACAATATCGTCGCCATCGGTGATCTGCTGATCGAAACCGCCATGGCCGAAACCGGCCTGCCTCGCGCCCGTCTGGAAGGCGAGCGCGGCCGCACCGTCGGCCAGCTGCGCCTGTTCGCCAGCTATGTCCGCCTCGGCGACTGGCTCGACGCGACGATCGACAAGGCGCTGCCGGATCGCGCCCCGCTGCCGCGCGCCGACCTGCGCCGCGTCAACCATTCGGTCGGCCCCGTCGCCGTGTTCGGCGCGTCCAACTTCCCGCTCGCCTTCTCGGTCGCGGGCGGTGACACTGCCGCCGCCTTCGCCGCCGGATCGCCCGTCGTGGTCAAGGGCCACAGTGCCCACCCTGGCACCGGCGAACTGGTCGCCCGCGCCATCCAGGCAGCGGTCAAGAGCCTTGGCCTGCATGAAGGCGTCTTCTCCTACCTGCCGGGCGCCAACCGCGCGCTGGGCAGCGCGCTGGTCGCCGATCATCGCATCAAGGCCGTCGGCTTTACCGGTTCGCGCGGTGGCGGCACGGCGCTGATGAAGATCGCGGCCGAACGCGCCGAGCCGATCCCGGTCTATGCCGAAATGTCGTCGATCAACCCGGTCGTGCTGCTGCCGGGCGCGCTGGCAGCGAAAGCCGAAGCGCTCGGCACCGCCTTCGTCGGTTCGCTGACCATGGGTTCGGGCCAGTTCTGCACCAACCCCGGCCTGGTCATCGCGCTTGACGGTCCCGACCTCGACACGTTCGTCGCCGCTGCTGCTGCCGCCCTGTCGGGCGCCGCGCCGCAGGTCATGCTGACGCCGGGCATCCATGACGCCTATGAAAAGGGCGTCGCCGCTCTGGTCGGCGCCGAAGGCGTCACCACCGTCGCCCGCGGCACCAATCCGGAAGGCTGCAACCGTGGTCAGGCCGCCTTCTTCGCCACCGACAGCGCGACCTTCGCGTCCAACCCGGTGCTGTCCGAAGAAGTCTTCGGTTCCTCCTCGGTCCTGATCCGCTGCTCCAGCATCGAAGAGGTCATCGCGACCATCGCGGGCCTGGAAGGCCAGCTGACCGCGACGCTCCAGATCGGCGAAGGCGATGAAGGCGACGCCGCCAAGCTGTTGCCGACGCTGTCCCGCAAGGTCGGCCGCATCCTGACCAACGGCTGGCCCACCGGCGTCGAAGTGACCCATGCCATGGTCCATGGCGGTCCCTTCCCGTCGACCGCCGATGGCCGTTCGACCTCGGTCGGCACGCTGGCGATGATGCGCTTCCTGCGCCCCGTCTGCTATCAGGACGTGCCGGACGCACTGCTGCCCGCAGCGCTTCAGGACGCCAACCCCTGGGGCCTGACGCGCCGCAACGAAGGCAAGCTGGAAGTCGCAGCATGACGATCAGGGCAGGTCTGGTAGGGCTCGGCAAGATCGCGCGCGATCAGCACCTGCCCGCGATCGAGAAGATCGACGGCATCGAACTGGTCGCCGTCGCCAGCCGCAACGCGCAGGGCGAAGGGGTGAACAACTACCCCGACCTCGGCGCGATGCTGGCGGGCGAACCCGATCTGGATGCCGTCATCCTCTGCCAGCCGCCGCAGGTCCGCTATCATGCGGCCCGGCAGGCGCTGTTGGCGGGCAAGCATGTATTCCTGGAAAAGCCGCCGGGCGCGACCGTATCCGAAGTGGAGGCGCTGACCGCGCTGGCCAAGGCGCAGGGCGTCACGCTCTACGCCAGCTGGCACAGCCGCTACGCCGCCGCCGTGGCGCAGGCCAAGGCCTGGATCGCGGAGCGCAAGGTCGAACGGATCGACATCCAGTGGCGCGAAGACGTCCGCCACTGGCATCCGGGCCAGCCCTGGATCTGGGAAGCGGGCGGTTTCGGCGTGTTCGATCCGGGCATCAACGCCCTGTCGATCCTGACCGAGATCGTCGGCGAACCGATCACCGTGCTGTCGGCCGAACTGGAAGTCCCGTCCAACAAGCAGGCGCCGATCGGCGCGACGCTTAGCCTGGCGACGGCTTCGGGCGCTGCGATCGACACCGTGTTCGACTGGCGCCAGACGGGGCCACAGACTTGGGACATCGCGGTTGAGACCGACAAGGGCAGCCTGCTCCTGTCGGAAGGCGGCAATACGCTGCGTCTCGACGGCGAAGTGCAGATGAAGGCGCCGGACGAGGAATATCCCACCATGTATCGCCGTTTCGTCGGCCTGGTGGCGGACAAGGCGATCGACGCCGACACGGCGCCGCTGCGTTTGGTGGCCGATGCCTTCCTTTGCGGGCGGCATTGCCCTACGGCTGCCTTCGAGGACTGATGTAAAGGAAAAGACGATGGGGAGCGCGCGACAGGACGGACCGTTCGGATCGGAAGAAGGCGCGCTCCGCATCCATCAGGCGATCGCCCGCGACCTGGGCACTGCCATCCTGACCGGCAAGCACAAGCCCGGCGACCTGTTCGAGGGCGAGATCGAGGCGTCGGAACGGCTCGGCGTATCGCGCACCGCCTATCGCGAGGCCGTGCGCATCCTGATCGCCAAGGGGATGCTGGAAAGCCGCCCCAAGGCCGGCACCCGCGTCCTGCCCCGCGCGCGCTGGAACGTGCTGGACCCCGAAATGCTCGCCTGGATGTTCGCCGGCGAGCCGGACGCCAATTTCATCCGCGACCTGTTCGAGCTGCGCGGGGTGATCGAGCCCGCCGCCGCCGAATTCGCCGCACGCCGCCGCACGGAGGAGCAACTGGCGGTGATGGACGCAGCGCTGGCGGAGATGGCGCGCTATGGCCTCTCCACGCCGGAGGGTCGCGCCGCCGACCAGCGTTTCCATCACGCCATCCTCGCCGCCGCGCATAATGACGCACTGGAAGCGCTGGCCAGTTCGGTCGGGGCTGCGGTCAGCTGGACCACTACCTTCAAGCATCGCAAGAAGCTGCTACCGCGCGACCCCCTGCCCGACCATCAGGCAGTCCATCGGGCGATCGCCGCGCGCGACACGGCGGCGGCGCGCAACACCATGGCCGAACTGCTGCGGTTGGCGCTGGCCGACATGGATATCGCGCTGTCGGAATAGAAAATAATCGCGAACTCAAATCCGTTTGGGCTGAGCCTGTCGAATGCTGCTCTTCACTTCAACGAAGGACGGCCCTTCGACAAGTTCAGGGCGAACCGGGCTAGAGCAGTTTCCGATCCGATTGCATCGGCTCGGCTGCTCTAAGCCTTTATTTTACCGCGTTTTCCGAGTAAGCAGGTGAGTCCACCTGCTTAGAAAACGCTCTAAATCTGCACCAGATGGGCGACATCTTTCGCGCTTTCTTGCGCGATGCTGCCCTGCCGGATGATACGGCCATTCTGCATCGCGCTATAGCGGTCGGCGAAGCGCCAGACGAAATCCAGATATTGCTCGACCACCAGCACCGTCATGCCCAACTGGTCGCGGACATGGACCAGAGCCGCCTCGATCTGCTGCACGATATTGGGCTGGATGCCCTCGGTCGGTTCGTCGAGCAGCAGCAGGCTCGGCTCCCCCGCCAGCGCGCGGCCGATGGCCAGTTGCTGCTGCTCGCCGCCAGACAGAAAACCCGCTGCCCGCGTCCGAATGTCCCAAAGCTTGGGAAAGAGATCGAAGATATGCTGCGGCACTTTCGCCGCGCCCTTGCCACGCCCAGCGAGTGCGGACAGGCCCGTCTCCAGATTCTCCATCACAGTCAGCTGCGGGAAGACATGGCGCCCCTGCGGCACGAAGCCGATGCCCGCCTGTGATCTTTTGTGTGCGGGGAGGCCGCTGATATCCTGCCCGTCGAAGCAGATCGCGCCGCCGGTCGCCGGGCGTGTGCCCATGATCGCGTGCAGCAGGGTCGTCTTGCCGACGCCGTTGCGACCGATCAGCGCCATCACCTGCCCCCGATCCAGCACCAGATCGACGTCCCACAGCACCTGGCTCTGGCCATAGGCGCTGGACAGGGCGGAAATTTCTATCAGCGGCGCGCTCATGCGGTGTGGCCCAGATAGACGGCGGCGACCTCCGGGTCGGCGCGGACGTCGGCGATGCTGCCCTGCTTCAGGAACTTGCCCTGATGCATGACGGTGACGGGAGCGGCGAGTTGTTCGACGAAGCTCATGTCATGGTCGATGACAAGGACGGTGCGGCTTGTCCCCAGCCCGTGGATCAGCTGCGCGGTGCGGCTGGTTTCGGCCGGCCCCATGCCGGCGGTCGGCTCGTCCAGCAGCAGCAGTTCCGCGCCAGTCGCCATGACCATCGCTATTTCCAGCCATTGCTTCTCGCCATGGGCGAGCGTGCCGGCCTCCACGGCGGTACGATGAGTAAGGCCGACGCTCTCCAACGCGTCCTCGATGGCCTGCCGTTCGTCGACCGGTATGCCGGTCCCGAAGCTCTTCCACCAGCGCCGGTCGCGCCGCGCGGCGAGTGCCAGATTGTCCCGCACGCTTAAGGTCGGCAGCACGCCGGGGGCCTGGAATTTGCGGCAGATGCCGCGCGCGACGATCCGCTGCTCAGGCAGCTGCTGAACCTCTTCGCCCTTGAAGATCACGCGCCCTTCGCTGGGACGGACGCGGCCGATGATCGTGTCGCACAAAGTCGACTTGCCCGCGCCATTGGGACCGATCACCACGCGGGTTTCGCCGCGATTGAGCGTCATGCTGAAATTGTCGAGCGCCTTGAAGCCGCTATAGTCGATGGTGACGCCATCGACGCTCAGCAACAGGTCGGAAACCGCCGATCCGCTCATGCCACCTTCCCCTTGATAAGGCCCGCAAGGCCGCGCGGCAGCAGGGTAACGACGAAGATGAAGAGCGCGCCCATCAGGTAGAGCCACAGTTCCGGGAAGGCGCTGGACACCGCGTCGCGCGCGAGGTTGACGAGTAGCGCGCCGACGATCGCGCCGGCCAGGCTGTAGCGCCCGCCGATCGCGACCCAGACGACCATCTCGATCGAGGGGACGACGCCGATCAGCGCGGGCGACACGACCCCGGCATGCAGGGTGAAGAGCGCCCCGCCGATCCCGGCCAGCATCGCGGCGATGGCGAAGGCGACCACCTTGAAGGGCGTGGGGCTGTAGCCGAGGAAGCGGACGCGGTTCTCGCCATCGCGGGCGGCGCGCAACAATATGCCGAAGCGCGAGGCGAGCAGCCAGCGCAGGGCCATGAAGGCACCGCACAGGATGGCCAGCGTCACCCAGTAGAGCGCGCTGCCGGTGCCGGGGCTGGCAAGGCCGACGCCGAAGATCGAATAGAAGTCAGTGAGGCCGTTGAAGCCCCCCGTCACATCCTGCCGGCTGATGATGAGCGTGGCGAAGGCGAGCGCCAGCGCCTGCGTGATGAGCGCGAAATAGGTGCCGCCGACCCGCCGATGGAACACCGCCCAGGAAAAGAGCGCGCCGATCAAGGTAGGCAGGATCAGTATCGCGGCGATAGTGAAGGCGGGACTGGCGAAAGGTTCCCACCAGAAGGGCAGGCTTTCACGGCCGCTCCAGACCATGAAGTCGGGGATTTCGCCCTGCGGCAGGTCCGCCAGCTTCATGTGCAGGGCGATGGCATAGCCGCCGAGGCCGAAGAAGACCCCCTGCCCCAGGCTCAATATGCCGCCATGGCCCCAGATGAGGACGAGGCCCAGCGCAAGGATGCCCAGCGCCATGAAGCGGGCGAGCAGGTTCAGGTCATAGGCAGACAGCGCGAAGGGCGCGGCGATGCCCAATGCGAGCAGCGCCCATGGCAGGAAGGGCTTTATCGGGTCCAGACGGGAAAGATCAGGCATCGAGCTGGCGGCTCTTGACGGCGATCACGCCTTGCGGGCGGACCTGGATGAAGAGGATGACGAAGACCAGCAACAGCATCTGCGCCACGCTGACATCGACGAAAATCTGCGCGAGCGCGGCGAAGAGGCCGAGGATGATCGCCGACGCCGTGGTGCCGACGATGCTGCCGAGGCCGCCCATCACGACGACGAGGAAGGCCGGGATGATATAGCTTTGCCCGACATTGGGCGTGACCGGGCCGAGCAGCGCCAGCATGACGCCGGCAAGGCCCGCGACGCCGGAGCCGAGGCAGAAGATGGTGACGTCCACGCGCCGGACGTCGATGCCCACGGCCGACGCCATCATCCGGTCCTGATTGACCGCCCGGACCAGCAGGCCGATGCGGGTTTTCAGCAGCAGCAACGCGAGCGCGCCCAGCACCAGAGCGGCAATCAGGATGATGAAGAGCCGCGCGGACGGCAGGGTGACGCCGAAAACCATGAAGCTGCCTGTCAGCCACTCCGGCGCACGCACCTCCACGCCGATCGCGCCGAACAGGTCGCGCGCGCCCTGTTGCAGGATCAGGCTGACGCCCCATGTCGCGAGCAGCGTGTCGAGCGGCCGGGCGGACAGGCGGCGGATCAGGGTGGACTGGATGAGGCCGCCCATCGCCGCCGCGCCGATGAAGGCGACCGGAATGGCCAGGATGATGCCCAGCGCACCCGGCACGACGAGCAGCGTCATCCAGGCGAGATAGCCGCCCAGCATCAGCATTTCGCCATGCGCCATGTTGATGACGCGCATCAGGCCGAAGGACAGAGCCAGGCCCAGCGCGGCAAGCAGATACAGCGAGGCCAGCGAAGCACCGTTGAACAGTTGGTTGAGGAAAAGGGCGTCCATGATCTATTATTCCGTTCGCCCTGAGCGAAGTCGAAGGGGCTGCCCGAGCGAAGCGAAGGCATCTCGCTTCGCTCGATGAAGGGCTTCGACAGGCTCAGCCCGAACGGGGGTTTGGGACATCTTTACAGCGCGCAAGTCTTGCCGGGGAAGGCGAGCGCGTCATAGGGTTCGGGCGCGATGTCCTTGCCGCTGTCGGCGATGATCTCGAACTGGCCGTCGGCCTTCAGCTTGCCGATATAGGCCTTCTGCGTCAGGCTCTGGTTCGCGGCGAAGCCGACCTTGCCCATCGGCGTGTCAAAGCCGCCCAGCGCGGCCGCGGCCTTGCGTACCGCATCGGGTTCGAAGCTCTTCGCCTTCTCGACCGCCGCCTTCCACGCATAGACGTCGAGATAGCCATGGACCATCGGGTCGGTGATCGCCGCGTCCTTGCCGAACTTCGCCCGATAGGCGGCGATGAACTTGGCGTTGGCCTCACCGGGCAGGCTCTGGAAATAATTCCAGGCGGCATAGCTGCCCTCGACCAGCGCCGTGCCCATCGCCTTGGCTTCCTGTTCGCCGATGGAGAAGGACATGACCGGCATCGTCCTGGTGCTGATGCCCGCGGCCTGCAACTGCTTGAAGAAAGCGACGTTGCTGTCACCGTTCAACGTGTTGATGATGATCGCCGGTTTTGCTTGCGCGATCTTGGCAATAACGCCGGAAAAGTCCGTCCCGCCCAGCGGCACATAGGCTTCGCCCAGCACCTTCATGCCCTGCTTTTCGATATGCTTCTTCAGGATCAGATTGGCGGTGCGGGGATAGACATAGTCGGACCCGACGAGGAAGTAGCTCTTGTGCCCCTGCGCCACCGCCCATTCGAGCGCGGGCAGCGCCTGCTGGTTGGGCTGCGCGCCCGAATACATGATGTTGGGCGAACATTCATTGCCCTCGAACTGGACCGGATACCAGAGCAGATTCTTGGTCCGCTCGAACACTGGCAGCATCGCCTTGCGGCTGGCGGAGGTCCAGCCGCCGAACACCGTGGACACGCCGTCGCTCTCGATCAGTTTCGACGCCTTCTGCGCGAAGGTCGACGGGTCGGACGCGCCATCCTCGACCAGCGCGTTGATCTTTTTCCCCATCACGCCGCCAGCCGCGTTGATCTCCTCGATCGCCAGCATCTCGGCATTTTTCACCGTGATCTCGCTGATCGCCATCGTGCCGGTCAGCGACTGGAGTACGCCCACCGAGACACTGTCGCCCGTCGGCGCACTGGAACTGCCGCCGCCCGAACAGGCGGTCAGCGCCACAGCGCAGGAGGCGGTGGCAAGCAGGAGCAGCCTGGAACGGATCATGATGTGAAGATCTCCCATGGCAGGCCAGATGGCGGCGCTGCGGCAATTCGGTCGCTCAAAGGCTATGGAAAGCCGGCAAACCGCCGTATGCGTCATTTGACGTAGGCTCCGGCATACCGCTTCCCCCTAATGTCGGGCCATGGCGAGCGGGGCGAAAATCATGGGATCGGCGGCATGGACGGAGCGGCGGCGCATCGGTGCGCGCACCGTGGCAGGCCGGATCGCGCGCGATCCGCTCTTCGCCTTTTCACTGGCCGGACTCGCCCTGTTCGGCGGCTATCAGATCGTCCAGCGGCTGGAAAAGCCGCCGGTCGTCTTCACGCCGGAGATCGAGCAGGCGCAGGTCGCCGATTTCCAGACGCTGACCGGGCGCAAGCCAACGGCGACCGACCGCGCGAGGCTGAAGGCCGATTATATCGCCGAGGAACTGCTGTTTCGCGAGGCGATCAATCGCAACATGCATCTGACCGATGGCGAGACGCGCAAGCGGCTGGTCGACAAGGTCCGCTACCTGATCGCCGGCGCCCCGCCCGAACCGGGCGAGGAGCAACTGGTCGACTATTATTCGGAGCATCTGAGCCTCTATCGGGCCGAACCGCGCACCAGCTTCACCCAGATTTTCCGGCAGGAAAAGCCCGCCGACGCCGCGCTGCTGGTGGCGCAACTCAACGCCGGGCAGACGATCGACGGGGAGGATTTCTGGCTGGGCCGCGACTTTCCCCGCTATGGCGATTCGATGGTGCGCGGCATTTTCGGCCAGCCCTTCGTTGACACGCTCAGGACCGCGCCGCAGGGGCGCTGGATCGGCCCGGTCCAGTCCCCGCGCGGCTGGCATTTCGTGAAGAAGAGCGAGAGCATCGCTTCGGCCATGATCCCCTTCCCCGCGATCCGTGACCAGGTGCGGCAGGATTATATGATCGCCCACAGTAATGCGGCCATCGGCCAGGCGCTGGCGGGCCTCAAGGAGAAGTTCGATGTGGAAGAATAGACCGGTTGCCCTGTTGCTGCTTGCCCTCGGCACGCTGTTGCCGGGCAGCGCGATGGCCGACATCTTCCTGTCCGCCGATTTCGCCCTGACGCGCGGCGAAGATCCGAACATATATGAGTTCACCGCCGCCGTGCCGGAAGCCGTGGGCCAGCCCGCCCCTCTGCTGCTGCCCGAAGGCTGCCGCCAGACGCGCATGAGCCGGCAGACTAGCGGCGGCCGTGCGCAATATGCCTATGAACTGACCTGCGACCGGCCTCTTGCCGCCGGCGACATGATCCAGACGCCATGGAAGGCCGATGGCGGCCACTTCGTTTCCAATGTCATGGGTGCGCAGGTCGATCGCAGTCTGACCGGCGACGCGAAGGGCATATCCGTGCCGATCGGCGAAACGGCGGCCACGGTGCGGCCGATTGGCATGATCGCACCGGAATTTTTCCAGCAGGGCGTGCTGCATATCTGGCTGGGCTGGGATCACCTCGCCTTCGTCCTGTGCCTTGCGCTGCTGGCACGGGGGCGCGAACTGCTCTGGCTGGTCAGCGCCTTCACGGCGGGGCATTCGATTTCGCTCGCAGTCGCCTTTTTCGAACTGGTGCGCGTCCCGGTGCCGCCGGTCGAGGCAGCCATCGCCCTGTCTATCGCTTTCATGGCGCGCGAGGCGCTGCTGGTTGGGAAAGGCGAACAGGGTTTTGCCTTCAATAGGCAGTTGATCGTGGTCTCGCTCTTCGGCCTGCTCCATGGCCTGGGCTTTGCGACGGCGCTGGGCGAGCTGGGCGTGCAGGCGGGCGAGAAGCTGCCGGCGCTGGTCTTCTTCAACATCGGCGTCGAAGCCGGGCAATTGTTGTTCGTCGGTGCGATCATGGTGCTGCTGGCAGGGCTGCGCGCGCTGTCGCTGGCCACGCCGGCGCGGGCGGCGGCACTCTATGCGGTAGGCGCGATCGGCTGCTTTTGGATGGTCGAGCGGGTCGCGGGGTTCGGGATCGCCTGAGTAATCCGGGCATGATCCAGAAAGCGGGCGATTTCCCCTCGCCCGCCCCGCGCCAACAGGCCACTCATATTGGCGACGGCGAAACTGACGCCATGAAGGTTGCGCCGCTGCGGTACGCCGGGAATCGACCGGGGATGACCGGAGGCGTGGAGGACGCCGTCCCGCACTTCATAGCGGTCGCGCGGGCAATCCCAGTCCAGCGAAACCCCGATCACCTGCGGCAGGCTGCCGGGATAGCAGGGCGTCCCCTCCGCTTCCCTTGCCGCGACGATAGCCACGCCCGCCGCCAGCGCACGGCCGGCCGCCGCCACGAACAGGTCGTAATGCGCCGGGTTCATCGTACCGAGGCTGAGGTTGATCAGGTCGACCTGCGCGGCGATCGCCCGGTCGATGGCGCTCTCCAGCGCGCGCGCCGTCGTTCGCAGCGATCCGTGAAAGACGCGAATCGGCAGACAGAGCGCCTCCGCCGCCTGATCCTGGATCGCTGCGGTGACGGCGGTGCCATGACCGAGCCGGTCGAGCGCGTCGCCTTCGCTGACGCTGCCATCCGGCGCGATCGCCATGCCCGGCAGCAGCCGTGCGGCGTCGATATGGGGATGGTCGGGATGGACGCCGCTGTCGATGATGGCGATGCGGATCGGGTCAGGCATGAACGAGGTCGACCCGCCCGTTCATGGTCGCGCGCCCTTCTTCCAGCCGGATCACATGATCGGCCATGTCGGCCAGCGCCGGCTTATGCGTGATGACGATGATCGTCGCATCGGGCAGCGCGGCGCGGAGGCGGCCGGCGACCAGCTGCTCCGTCTCGCCATCCAGCGCGGAGGTCGGTTCGTCGAGGATCAATATGCCCGGTTTCCGCAGCAGCGCGCGCGCCAGCACGATCCGCTGCCGCTCACCGGCGGACAAGGCCGCACCGCGCTCGCCCGCGCGCGTTTCATAACCATTGGGTAATCTGGCGATGAAACCGTCCAGCCCGGCGGCATGGGCGGCCGCCTCGATCTCTTCGCGGCGCACATCGGTCAGGGCGAAGCCGATATTGGCGGCGATCGTGTCGTTGAACAGATAGGGCGCCTGATCGACGAGGATGATCTCACGGCGCAGATCGTCCAGCCGGCAGTCGCGCAGCTCGCGGCCGTCGACCAGAATGCGGCCGCTGTCAGGATCGAGATAGCGCACCATCAGGTCGGCCATGGTCGACTTGCCCGCGCCGCTGGGGCCAAGGATGGCGCAGAGGCTGCCGGCGGGGATGGTCAGGTCGATGTCGCGCAGCACGGCGTCGCGATCATATCGCATCGCCACATGATCAAACCGCAACTCCCCGGCGCGCGTCATCGGGAGTGCATTGGGGCGCTCGACTATGTCGGCTTTGGTGTCGAAAAGTTCGAAAATCCGGCCGAGCGACACCCGCGCCGATGCGAGGCCGGACGTCAGCCCCATCAGCGTCTGGATCGGCGAGAGCAGCCGCATATGATAGGTCATGAAGGCGACCAGCGTGCCGATGCTCATGCCGCCGTCGATGATGCGCCAGCCGCCATAGAGGATCACCGCCGATGTCGCTGCCGTCATCAGCGTGCCGGGCAGCGCCCCGGTCATGAAGGAGGCCACCTGCATCTTCAGCATCGCGCCGATGAAGGCGTCATTCTTCGCCTTGAAGCGCGCGACCTCATGCTCGCCCGCGCGCAGGGATGCGATCACACGCATACCCATCACCGTGTCGACCAGCAGGCTGCCAAGATCCGCCCCTCGTTCCCGCATGTCGCGGGTCAGCGCGGTCAGGCGGCGCTGATAGTAGGAGAAGGTCGCGAGGCTGGCCGGGACAAGGACGACGCTCACCAGAAAAAGCCGCCAGTCGAGCCAGAGCATCATCGCGACGCAGCCGAAGAAGAAGAGCAGGTTGCTCACCACGGAGAGCAAGGTGTCGGACGCGATCCGCTGCACGTCGCTGACGTCGCTGTTCATGCGGGAGACGAGGTCGCCCAGACGAAAACTGCCATAGAAGCGCGGCGACAACGTCTGGAGATGCCGCAGCAGCGCCGCGCGAATATCGTAGAGCATCGCGGCCGACAGCGCGACGTAGCGATAGCTGGCGAGGATGTTGACGGCGAAGCCCGCGATGGTGACGGCGATCATGATCGCGGCGATTTCGATGAGCGCCCCCATGTCGCGCTTCAGCAGCGCCTGGTCGATCATCAGTTTGGAAAGATAGGGTTGCGCGAGGCCGAGCGCGGTCGAAAGCAGGCTGATCGCCAGCACGACCAGCAACGCGCCGCGATAGGGTTTGAGGAAGGGCGCAAGCCGACGGTAAGTGCGCCAGTCGGCGACGGGCGGCGGCGTCTGCGCGGTCATGCCGCCGCCTGCCGTGGCATCAGCCGGAAGCCATCGAGCAGGAAGCGCGGCTCGGGCAGTTTCGCGAGCAGCGCGGTACACCAGTGATGCCCGTCCATCAGCGCCTCATGTTGGGCGCGCCACCAGTCGCCAGTTCCGCCATTGGCGTAGAATTGCGCGCAGAGGAGGAGATGCCGGCGCATCGCCGCGATCAGCATCGACTGATAATGGGTGAGCAGCGCCGCCCGGTCGCCGCCTTCCGCCATGGCGATGACGACCGCCGCCGCAAGGATCGCCTCCCGCACCGATTGCGCAGTGCCATCGCCGCAGATCGGATCGAAGCCAAGCGCTGCCGTACCGCAGGCGAGCCAGTCGGCGCCATGCAGCGGCAGGTGCAGGCGAGGCGAGGCGCAGAAGGTCGTGGATGCCGCCCCCACGGCATCCACGACCGGCGCGACCAGCGCGCTCTGCCCCAGCAGCGCCGCGATCGTGCCCCCCACACCCAGCAGCCAGCCCTCCCCGGTCCCCGCCGGAACCAGATAGAGCCAGCCACCTGCCACCGCCTCGATCCGTGCTTCGTCCGCCAAGGCTGGATCGCGCAACTTCACCCGCACCGCCACCGCGTTGCGATCGCCAAAGACGCGCATCTCGCCCAGTGGCACAGGCGATGCCGTGTGTATGGTGAAACCGGCAGGCCCGGCAGTTGCGCCCGCCGGCACGGCGAGCGCCGTCTGCACCTGATCCTCCGACGCCAACGCCGCACCATGGGGCACGATCACCGGCGACCCGCCCCACGCGACCACGCGCCGCTTCACGCGGGGATAGGCGGAAAAAAGGTCCGGCCGATCGAACACGCCACGGATCAGGCCAAGGGCCGGGTCGCTCAGCATGATCGTCGGCACGGACGGGCGGCGACGTTCCTCGATTGCGACCCGAAGGCCAGCGCCAGCCAATATATGCGCGCATCCGCTGGCGGCTATACCGCTCCCCCGGATGGCGATGGACGTCATTTACGCCCCCCAGAGGTAGAGTGGCGCCTCATTCCACCGCGACCATGCCGGCGCCGGTGGTGTCGTTGCCCAGATCCCAGGTCGTTTCCAGCTTCAGCGTCTTTGCGTCATAGACTTCGATGTCGTAGCTTGCGCCGTAGATGTAGAGTTTGGCCCCATCCATCGACATGCCGAAACGGAATCGGGAACGGCACGGAAACTCCGCCTTGTCGACCACCGCATTGCTGGTCATGTCCATGTGCCAGAATTCGCAGCGCTTGTTGCCCAGCTTACCATTGGTGACGACGGTATAGGCCTGCTTCCCGTCCGGGGTCATCTGCAACCCGGCCATATTGTCGGGCGCGGGGCCGATCGGCGTGAAGTCGAACTGGCGACTGTTGAGGTCGAAGCGAGCCAGCCCGAACATCTTGTTGTGGATATAGGGGTCGGCGGCGTTGAACAGCGACACGAACTGGCCTGGCGTCCGGATATTGTCGATCGCGCCGCCAAAACCGACATTTTCAAGGCCGGTGCCTTCGGGCTTGGCCAGGTCGATGCGGTCGACGACTTTCAGCGTCGCGGTGTCGAGTATGAGCACCTTCTCGCCGAAGGCATAGAGGAACTTGCCGTCGGGCGACACCTTATAGGCCGCGCGCCAGCCGCCGCCGGACCGCTCATCCTCCTTGTCCAGTTCGACCGCGCGGATCACTTTCTGCATTTTCAGGTCGATGACGGCCCAGCTCGGCTTCCCGACCGTGTAGCGGTCCAGGCCTTTGTCGAACTTCGTCAGCATCGTGTAGAAATAGCGGCCGGTCGGGTCCGCCGCTCCGCCCCAGAAGCGATAGCGGGTCGTGCCGTCGTTCAGGCTGAACTTGGCCGTAATCTTGCGCGTCGCGGTGTCGATCACCTCGATCCCGCTAGTGGTGATGGTGGTCACATAGATGCGCTTGCCGTCGTCGGACAGGATCATCGATGTCGGCAGGCCGGTGTCGAGCTTCAGCTTCCCGGTGACAGCCGCCTTGCCTTCGTCGAAGATCAGCAACTCGTCGGGATAGCTGCCCATGAACAGGGTGGAAGCGGTTGCGGGCAAGGCGACCAGCGCGGCCAGTCCAGCGGCGATGAAGGTGCGGAATATCGGCATGGCGCGCCTCACGGAAAAACGAGGTCGAGGTTGCGCCAGTCCTTGGTGGCCGTGGCGCAGTTGCTGGCCCAGTCGGGCGAATAGTTGACATGGTCGGGCACCTGCACCGGCCAGAAGCAGGTCACATAGCAGTCGTAGATGTCGCGCTCGACCGGCTGGCACAGGCCCGCCGTGCCGCCGCCCGCATCGACTTCCCAGCCGGGCGAGAAAGAAAGGGTGCAGCCCATCGGCACATGGGGGCGCGGTTGCTGCTGGAGGGCGACGACATCCTCCTCCATGTCCGCGGGCGCGCTTGCCGCGACCGCCTCGATCTGCGTCACCGCTTCGTCGATCGCCTGCGCCTTTTTATTGATGGCACGAAGATGCTTCATGACAGGCCCTTTCGTTCAGCGAAGCGTTCGAGGAAGCCGGGATTCTTCACCGCCAGCTCGCCGTAGATGCGCAGGCAGGTGTCGGTCCATTGCCGGATCCAGTCGCAATAATGGAGGTTCGCATGGCCGGTATCGCCATAGCGGACGAAGGCTTCATGATGGCATCCGCCCGCGCAGAGCGGCCGCGCCCAGCAGCTCTGGCAGTCATATTTCGCCTCGACATGGCCCTTGGTCAGGAACTCGCTTTGCTTCGTGCGATCGATGCCGCTCGACACATGGCCCATCACGTGGGTGTCGGCGTCGGTGAAGCGATGGCAGGGCGACAGATCGCCCGACGGGCTGACCCCCATCAGGCCGAGGCCCGCGCCGCAGGGATGCGACTTGTTGACGCCGGAGATCAGCTCGCTGATCGTCTCGCTGACATTGGTGAAACCATGGACCTGCCCACGCAACGCATAGTCCAGCCATTCTTCGGCCAGCGCGGTGAACTGGGCCAGCACGCTGTCCATGCCGTTGGCATCCAGCGAATAGGCCCGCTCCTCGCCGGTGGTGACGGGCGCGAAGCCGACTTCGTGGAAGCCGAGGTCGTCCTTCAGGTGGCGGAAGATACGCACGACATCGGTGACACCTTCGGTCAGCGTCACGCGGGCGGTGACGGCGCGGGTCTTGTGATGGGCGATCAGCGTGCGCAGGCGCGGCTCGATCACCGCATAGCTGCCCTTGCCATTCTTGTAGACGCGATGCTTGTCCTGCACCTCCGGAGGGCCGTCCATGGAGACGGTGACGCCGATCCGGTTGTCGGACAGGAAAGTCACGATTTCCGGCGTCAGCAGCGTCGCATTGGTGGTGAGGCTGTAGGTGATGCCCTTCCCCGCCATCGCCGTCGCTTCGTTGGCATAGTCCACCACATCGCGCAGTAGGCGGAAGTTCATCAGCGTTTCGCCGCCGAAGAAGGTGATATGCACCGACTTGCGCCCGACCGCTTCGGCGATCAGCAGGTCGATCGACGCTATGGCGGTTTCCAGCGTCATATATTTGGGCTTGCCCGCCGGCGTCGCGATCTTGTCCGCGCCGAACTCGTAGCAGTAGGTGCAGGCAAGGTTGCATTGGTTGGTGACGTTCAGCACCAGCGCCTGAAGCGGAAAATCGGCGGGCGGGGCCTGCGGCGCGACCGGCGCAGTGACGCCCAGCTGGATCAGGCGCGCGGCGCGCAGTTCGCGCACCAGCGCTTCGGCCTCGGCCGGGTCGCGGCCATCCTCCGCCAGTTCGCAAACCAGTGCGGCATGGGTCAGTTGCTGCCCGTCGAGCCGGGACAGCACCGCCTGTACATCTTCGTCGATCTCGAAGATCGCGCCAGCGCTCACCAGATAGACGAATTCGCTGCCGCCCGCCTGAAAGCCATGATATTCCGCGCGGGCATAGGCGGGCGGCGCCTGCATCACAGTCATCGCGACACCTCCGGCTGATCCCATTTCTGATAGGCAGGGACGGTCACGACCATGTAGGACCGGGCGCTCAGCGGCTTGCCGAACTTGTCCTTTTCCTTCTTCGCGGTCGCGACGACCCAGACTTCGCCATAATTGTTGCGGCCAAAGCGACGGGCCGGGTTCGGCCCTTCCTCCGCCGGCGTGAAGAAGGCGGTGGGGCTGAGCGCACCCACATATTTGGTGTCGTCGTCATAATAGACCGACATGAACTCCTGCATCGCCCAGTCCGCTTCGACCGGACCCACGGCGATGTCGTCGGGCGTGTTCGGCTTGCCGTCGAGGCCGTTTTCGTAGCCGATAGCCTCGAACTGCTGATAGCCCTTGGGGAATTTGACACCGCCAAGGCGCGACAGCGCGGTTTCGGGCGTCGCCTTGATATAATCGATCTTGTGGAAGACCGGGAAAGCCTGTTCCAGCACCGCGCCGGCAAGGGCGACATCGCGCTGGCCGGAGGCAGCCCCCGCCGCCACGTCGGCCATCACCACCAGTTCCTTCGGGCTGGCCGACACGATCTTCGTCACCGTCACGCCAGCGCCCAGATCGATGTCTGCGACGTTGGGCGCGGCGGGCAGATTGTGACCGAAGATGCGCAGTTGCACGCCCTTCGTCCCCACCTTCACCGGCCCCGGCGTCACCGCCAGGATCGCGGGCGCGGCGGTGGCGCGGACCAGCTTCACGTCATAGCCGAATTCCTGATAGTCGCCCCAGAACCAGCGGCCCTGAGCGCTCTGCTGGTCGGGTGCGAACCACATCGTCTCGCGCGCGGCGCTGCCGAAATCGTCAGGCTTGGCTGCGGCCGCGCCCGTGGACGATCCGCGCCAGCTATAGCCGGCATAGACGATGCCGGTGCCGCTCCGGCTGATCGTGCCGCCGTCAGCCAGCGAACGCAGCGCCGTGCTGGTGGTGAATTCGTCGGCGGCCTTGCCCGGCGCGACGGTCAGCTCGCCGACGAACCTGCCCTTGCCCGGCACCGATGCGACCACCAGCCATTCGCCGGCGAGACGCGGATTGCGCTGGCGGGCGCTCCAGGCGGCCCATTCGGGCGTGTGGAGACCCGCCACCTTGGGCAGATAGCCCAGCGCAAATTCGCCGCGCGTCAGCTTGTCCTTGGGATCGCGGCCGGCGGGCTGTTCGGTATCTTCGGCCGGACGGCGATATTGGGCGTCGGCCTGCGAATAGAGGGCGACGTGCAGATCCTGAAGCGTCTTCCATTCCAGCTTCGACCGGCGCCAGGACATGGGCTGCGCATAGCTGTGGCAGGAGGCGCAGGCACCACGCATCGTTTCATTGGGAATGATCGTCTCGTCGATGATCCGCTTTTCGGGCAGATACATGACCGTCTTCGCCTCTTCGGGTGCAAGTCCGTGCGAGGAGGACAGCGATTTCACGATCGCACGGCTTTCCTCCGGCGAGATGTCGAGGCCGTTCAGGCGCACCATCCGCTTGATCGCCTGCGCCCAGCCTTCCGGCGTGGTGCGAACCCAGCTGATGCGCGACAGATTGCCCTTGTCGTCGCCGGTGTGGCAGCTGCCGCACTTCTCCTTGACCAGCGGGTCGGCGACAGGGATGCCGGCCTCCGTCTCCTTCATCGTCGCGCCATCAGGGCCGCTGTCCGCCTGCGCGAACACGACCGACGCGGAAAACAGCGCCAACAGGCACAATTTCGAGACGGGAAGCCGCTTCACCCTATATGTCCCCCTTGGCGCCCGGCCATTTGCCCTGGGCACATGTCGAAGCTAGGCAGGCGCTCGTTCGGCGCCATTGCCCAAATGACGTATGGCCCCATGGCAATCCGCCATGAGAATCTTGACGGTCGTCAGGATTTTTTCTTTTCGCCGTAATAATCGTCCTGGCCATGGTCGGATGACACCGGACTCCAATAGCGCGGCGGCAGCCCCTTCTTGCGCATGGCGATGCCGGTCAGGCAGGCGTTCAGCAGATAATTGCTGTTGAGCGCGGTCTTATAACTGGTGTCGAGATAGGGCGCGACCTCGACGATATCGATGCCGGCAATGTCATTTTCGGCGCAGAGCCGCCGCATGATCGGCTGGGCTTCCCGCATGGTGAGGCCGCCGGGAACAGGCGTGCCGGTGCCGGGCATGAATGCGGGATCGAGCACGTCGACGTCGAAGCTGATCCACAGCTTTTTGGCATTCTGTCGCGCTTCGGCGATGGCGCGTTCCATCACCTTGTCCCAGCCATGTTTCTCGACCTCGACCATGGTGTGGTAGCGCATCCCCTTGTTGCGCATCCAGCCGAAGGTTTCGAGGTCGGGACCACGCGCGCGCAGCCCGACCTGGATATAATCCTGCGGGCGCACATGGCCTTCATGCAGGACGCGATAGACGGGCGATCCGTGGGTGATCCAGTGGACGCCGTTGCGGCCGACATCATAATGGCTGTCGAAATGGACGACGCTGACATTGCCCTTGCCATGCACGTCCGCCGCCGCCGCGACATTGGGATATTCCAGGCTGTGGTCGCCGCCGATGACGATCGGGATCGCCCCGGTCTGCGCGATTTCACGCACCATTTCGCGGACGTGGGCGACCGATCGTTCGGTGCTGTTCTGGTCGATGGCGATGTCGCCATAATCGACGATCTCCAGTGCGGAGCCGGGGTTGATCATCGCATACATGTCGTTGCCGCCCGCCCCGCCGGTCATGCGCAGAGCGCGCGGCCCGTCGATTGCGTTGCGCCAGCCCGATCCCATGTCCAGCGGCGCGCCGACGATGGCGACGTCGACCTTGCCGGCCTTCAGGTCTTCGGGCGTCATCGCCACCGGCGCACCGGCGAAGGTGGCGAAACCGCCGCGACGTCCACCGATATAGCGGCCAAGGTCCATCGGTCCTGACTCGCGTTTCGGGTCCATTACGAGCGGGCGCTTCGCCTTCCACGCGTTGAACCAGGCGGAACGGGTATCGAGCGGGATGGTCCTGGCGTCCCTTCCCTCCTGATACTCAACTTGCGCATGGAGCGCGGCGACGGCGTCGATATAGGCCGCCAGTTCCGCCGCCGGCAGGGTAAGGATGCGATCGAACAGAACATCCTTCTCGACATAGCGGCCGGTGCGCCCTTCCCTGATGAGCGCGACCTTTTCCGGCGCGATGCCGTCCAGTTTCGCCATGACATCGGCCGGGATTTCGATGGGCTTGGGTTCGCCCATGATGTCTTCCCGCGGCAAGGGCGGCGGCGGGTTGGGCGTATCGAAACCCGTGCCCGCCACAACCGAAGCGGCCGCCGCGGCCGCCGCCATGCTCCACCCGGTTATCGCGTTGATCGAAGGCATGGCGCTGTCTCTCCTGTTAGCGCTTGGCGGTTCTGAGCGGCGTACCCGTCTTGCGCATCGCGATGCCGCTGAGGCAGGCGTGCAGGATGTAATTGGCGCTCATCCGGCTGACATAGGTCGGGTCGAGGATCGGCGCGGTGTCGAGCAGGTCGAAGCCGACGACCCTGGTCTGGGCGCAGATCTGCCGCACCATCGGGATGGCTTCGCGCATCGACAGGCCGCCGGGAACCGGGCGGCCCGATGCCGGTGCATCGCCCGGATCGAGCACGCTCATGTCAAAGGAGACGAAGACGTTCTCCGGCCCCTTCTTCAGGCCCGACAGGATGTCGCTCATGACCGACTGCCAGCCCTTTTCCTGAATGGCGGCGGTGGGCACAATCTTCGCGCCCGCATCGGTCAGGCGCTTTTTCGTCGCGGGACCGGCATCGCGGCCATGCAGGCCGACCAGGGTCACATCGCTGCCACGCAGCAGATTCTGCTCCAGCAGTCGGGTCAGCGTCTGGTTGTCGGAAATCATGTGATCGCCGTTCAGTTCGGCATCGGCATGGGCGTCGAACTGGACCAGCGCGACCTTCCCCGCGCCATAGGTGTCGACCATCGCGGCGACATCGGGGAACATGATCGTGTGATCGCCCCCGACGATGAAGGGCACGGTGCCGACGCTCGCCATTTCGGCGATCATCGCGCGAATATGGTCGAGGCCGCGATCGGGCGCCATATAATCCGGGGCGAGGTCGCCATAGTCGGCGATCGACAGGACCAGCCCCGGATCGATCCCGCCATCGGCGTCCGCGCCGACCAGGCCATCCATGCCACGCAGCGCCATCGGCGCATGTTTCGCGTCACGCCAGCCCGACGAGAAGTCGAGCGGCACGCCGACAAAGGCCACCTCTACCTTGCCCGCGACCAGATCCTCCTTGCGGATGGCGACCGGCGCGTCGGCAAAGGTCGGCACGCCGCTCTTCTGATACATATAGCGTTTCAGGCTGAACGGGCCGTCGTCGCGCTTCAGCTTGTCGAACATCTTGGGGCGCAGCGTCGTGCCCGCGTTCCAGCCGCGCGCCTGCGGATTGAGCGCGATTTCCGCCGGATCGCGCCCGGCCTTGTACTTGCTGTCCTCCACCACTGCCATCAGCGCGGTCGCATAGGCATCGACGTCCGCGGCAGATCGGCCATTGAGCGCGGTCTGCAATTTCTCCGGCGTCAGGCCGAACCGCTCCAGCATCGCAGGATCGGACAGGAAGGCCTGCTTCTCTGGCGACAAGCCAGAGAGCGGATCGCCTTGCGCCAGCGCCGGGCCGGACAGGATCGCGAGGGCAAGACAGGCGGCGGCGCTACGCGCCAGCAAGGTGGAGCGTGCCATCAGTTCTTCTTCCCATGATAGGCGTCCAAGCCATGATCGACCGAGACAGGGTTGAGATAGCCGGGCTTCAGGCCCTTCTTGCGCATGGCTATGCCAGCGAGGCAGGCGTTCAGCAGGAAATTGCTGTTGAGCGCGGTCTTGTAGCTGGTGTCGAGATAGGGCGCGACTTCGACGATATCGATGCCGGCAATGTCATTCTGGGCGCAAAGGTTGCGCATGATCGGCTGGGCTTCCCGCATCGTCAGGCCCCCGGGGACCGGGGTGCCGGTGCCGGGCATGAAGGCGGGATCGAGGACGTCGACGTCGAAGCTGATCCAGAGCTTTTTGCTGTTCTGCCGCGCTTCCTGGAGTGCGCGGGCCATCACTTTGTCCCAGCCCCATTTCTCGACCTCGACCATGGTGTGGTAGCGCATTCCCTTGTTGCGCATCCAGCCGAAGGTTTCGAGGTCGGGGCCGCGCGCCCGCAGGCCGACCTGGATATAGTCGCTGCCGCGCACATGGCCTTCGCTGATGACCCGATAGACCGGCTGGCCATGGTCGAGCAGATGCACGCGACCGCGCCCGATGTCATAATGGCTGTCGAAGTGGATGACGCTGACATTGCCCTTGCCATGCACGTCCGCCGCCGCCGCGACATTGGGATATTCCAGGCTATGGTCGCCGCCGATGACGATCGGGATCGCCCCGGTCTTCGCAATTTCCCCCACCATCTCGCGGACATGGTCGACGCTCCGCTCGGTGCTGTTCTGGTCGATGGCGATGTCGCCATAGTCCACGATCTTGAGCGCGGTATTGGGGTTGATCATCGAATACATGTCATTGCCGGCCGCGCCACCGGTCATGCGCAGCGCGCGCGGCCCGTCTATGGCGTTGCGCCAGCCCGATCCCATGTCCAGCGGCGCGCCGACGATGGCGACGTCGACCTTGCCTGCCTTCAGATCCGCCGGCGTCATCGCCACCGGCGCGCCGGCGAAGGTCGCGAAACCCCCGCCCCAGCCCCCGATATAACGGCTGAGTTCGACCGGCCCGGCATCGCGTTTCGGGTCGAGCGCGGCCGAGCGGCGGACCTTCCAGGCGTTGAACCAGGGCGACCTTGTGTCAAGCGGGATCGAAGCCGGGTCGCGCCCGGCCTTGAACTCGACCTGCGCATGCAGCGCCTGCATCGCGTCGATATAGGCGCTAATCTCTTCTGCCGTGCCCTTGCGGATACGCTCGAACAGCGCGTCCTTCTCGACATAGCGGCCGGTGACGCCACTCTTCAGGAAATCGACCTTCGCCTTGTCGATCCCCTCCAGCTTCGTTTCGACATCCCTGGGCAGTTCCAGCTGCTTGGGCCGTCCCATATCGTCTTCCAGCGGCGTCTGGGTGGCGGGCGTCGCGGCGTTGCGATCGGGCAGCCGGTAGGGCAGATCGCCCGCGACAGCCGCGCCGATCGCGGCGATCCCGGCCATGCTCCATCCGGTAATGGCGGTCATTGACGGCATGCTTGGTCTCCAGCCCGCCGCCCACCATTGAGCAATCTGGGCGCAGGCACAGGAAAAAGGCAGGAAATCCCGCCGATCGCGCCATGGGTAAGCGCCCGCAGCACGCCGTCCCAATGGGGCATTTGACGTAGAACCCGCCCATATCGGGAGAGACGGACAAGCTACGTCAAATGCCCCATGTTTGCCCCCCTGCACGCTCCATAGCCTCCCACCCCAAGCCAGAAACCGAGAGGCGACAGTCCATGCCGCCCCGCAGTGTCGTTGCCGCCGGACAAGGTGGAGCGGTCGATCCGGGAGGGGATCGTGGCTGGAAAGACATTGGAACAAGGGGAACACCATGTCGTATCGCGCAAGACTGAAATTGGGGCTGCTATCGGCGACGATCATATCGGGCGCGGCCATCGCCACGCCCGCCATTGCGCAGACCGCCGCTGCGGCGGCCGAGGCGGAAAGCGACGTGATCGTCGTCACCGGCACGCGGCGCAGCACCACGCTGATGGAAACGCCGATCAACATTTCGGCGATCGGGGCAGCCGAACTGGCAGCCGAGCGGCTGGACGACGTGCGCGATCTGGGTGCCTTCACACCCGGCATCACCGTCACCGACACCGGCCCACGCGGCGCCGCGACCATCGTCATGCGCGGCCTGTCGGCCGACGACAGCGGCGCGTCGGGCGCCAACTACGACAATGCCATCGGCACCTATCTGGGTGAAATCCCGCTCTATCTGGACTTCAAGTTCATCGATATCGAACGGGTCGAAACACTGCTGGGGCCGCAGGGCACGCTCTATGGTCTGGGTACGCTGGCGGGCGCGATCCGCTACATCCCCAACCGGCCCGATCCGACGCAGTTCAGCGGTGAGGTGCATGGCCGTGCCTATGACGTCGCCCATTCAAGCGGCGTCGGCTATGTCGGTGACGCGACGCTCAACATCCCGATCATCAAGGATGTGATGGCGTTCCGCACCGCCACCGGCTATTATTACGATCCCGGCTTCATCGACTATCCGTTCCTGGTGAAGACACCAGGCGTGTCGATCGCCCAGCCGGGCGGCGTGGACAATCCACTGGGGAGCCAGGCGGATCAGGATGCGAATTTCGCCAGCCGGAAGGATCTGAATTTCGAAAAGACCTTCACCACCCGCAACCAGCTCGGCATTTCGGTCCCGGACTTCAATGCCTATCTGACCTACGCCTATCAGAAGACGAAGACCGGGGGCCGCCAGGCAACAGGCGCGGGTGTTGTGGGCGAAGGCAAATATGAGGCGCCCTGGCGCTATGCCGAACCGTCGACCCGCAAGTCGCACCTCGTCAGCCTGGAAATGGAAGCGCAACTGGGCGACGTATTCCAGGCGATCTGGTCGTCGGCCTATACCAAGACGAAGAATGATACGGTCGGCGACGTCACCGACCTGTTGCTAGACCTCGACTATGATTATGAACTGTTCCCGGCCTTTGCAGGCTTTACGACGGGCATCAACAGCCGCACCCAGTTCAATCAGGAAATCCGGCTGGTTTCGACCCATGGCGGGCCGTTCAGCTGGGTCGTAGGCGGCTTCTACAACAGCATGAAGTTCAAGTCGAACAGCGTCGAGACGCTGCCCGGCTTCGCCGAGTTCGCCGCCTCGCCCGAAGGCAGCGACATCTATGGCGGTTTCTACGATGGCCTGGTCCGTCCCGATGGCGCCGAATATGTGTCCTTCACCCGGTCGAAGACCGAGGAACAGGCGGTGTTCGGCGAACTGACCTTCAAGCCGATCGAACAGTGGCAGATCACGGCGGGTGGTCGCTATTTCCGCTATGACACCTCGATCACCGGCGGTTCGGATACGCCGATGACCCGATCGGGCCGTCGCCGCATGCCCTATCCCAGCCTGACCATCGATCCCTCGCGCGTTCGCAGCGGCCAGGCCGGCGATGACGGCTTCGTATGGAAATTCAACACGTCGTTCAACTTCACGCCCGACCTGATGGCTTATGCGACCTACAGCAAGGGCTATCGCATCGGCGGCGTGAACCGGGTGGTGCCCTGCATCCAGCCGCTGCCGCCCGGCCAGAATCTTTGCGCCCTGCCCGAGGAACTGACCTTCGGCCCGGACAAGGTGAAGAATCTGGAACTGGGCGTCCGCGCACAGCTGTTTGATCGCCGCCTGTCCACCAGCATCTCGGTCTTCCAGGTGAAGTGGGACGGCATTCAGCTCGCCAGCCAGACCGTGAACGGCGCGATCGGCATCACCGCCAATGGTGGCAAGGCCAAGTCGAAGGGCGTCGATTTCAGCTTCAATGCCCGCGTCACCGACCAGTTCACCGTTCGCGGCAACTATTCCTATCTGGATGCGAAGCTGACCGAGGACGTGCCGGGCCTGCTGTCGACGGCGGACGGCAGCGCCGACCTCTTCTCGGGCGACCGCCTGCCCGGTTCGGCCAAGAATTCGGGCGCGATCTCGGCCATCTACACCATGAAGATGGGCGAGAACGACCTGCGCCTGAACTGGACGTCCACCTATACCGGCGGCATCCTCACCCGTCCGGGCGCACGCGGCGGCGGCGAGCTTCTGCCCTCCTATGTGATGCACCGCGCATCGGCGACCTACAGCACGGACGTCTGGGAACTCAGCCTGTTCGCAAACAACATCTTCGACAAATATGCGATCACCGGCGTCAGCAACGACCTGACCCGCTATGGCCAGATCAACGATGGCATCATCTATCGCGGCTATGCCCGCTCCATCGCTCAGCCCCGGACCATCGGCGTCGAAGGGCGGATAAAGTTCTGATCCTTCCTCGGACATGAAAAAGGGCGCCCTTCCGTAAAGAGGGGCGCCCTTTTTTCTCATATGGCACTTGCAGGGCGTCGACTGACGCCCTGCAAGTGCCGCTTATTTCTTTTTGCCGAAATCCACCGTCACGACGTTGGAGCCGTCCTCGGTCTTCACCTGCGGCACGTCATTCTCTGCTTCTTCATGCGGCTCGGGTTCCTCGTCCGCCTGGACCTGGAACTGGAGTGCGAAGTTGACGGCGGGATCGACGAAGGCGGTGATCGCGCTGAACGGGATATAAAGATGCGCGGCGACCTGATTGAAGGTCAGGCTGACCTCGAAATGGGTGCCGCTGACCTTCAGATCCCAGAATTTGTTCTGGAGGACGATGGTCATCTCGTCCGGGAAGCGCTCCGCCAGATTCTTGGGGATGTCGACGCCCGGCGCCTGCGTCTTGAAAGTAATGTAGAAATGATGCGCGCCCGGCAGGCCGCCGGTCTGCTGCACTTCGCCCAGCACCCGGCCAACGACCGCGCGCAGGGCCTCCTGCACGATTTCGTCATAGGGAATCAGGCTATCAGGCAGATCGGCACTCATGGCCCAATGTCCTAGCGGCACGAAACCGAGGGTCAAGCCCGTCGAGACAGATTGCACGACCAGATTGCAAGCTTGGCGCGAAGCGCTATAGGGCGGCCATGCGCACGGCCGAGATTCACCGCAACACGGCGGAAACCCATATCGACGTCACCGTCAACCTCGACGGCACGGGCCTCTATACGGTGTCGACCGGCATCGGTTTCTTCGATCATATGATCGAACAGCTGTCGCGCCATTCGCTCATCGACATGGACGTGAAGACGGTCGGCGACCTGCATGTCGACCAACATCACACCACCGAGGACACCGCGATCGCGATCGGCGAAGCGGTGGCCAAGGCGCTGGGCGACAAGCGCGGCATCAGCCGCTACGGCAGCGTCTATTCGCCGATGGACGAAACGCTGAGCCGTGTCGCGCTCGACATTTCTGGCCGTCCCTGGCTGGTATGCAAGCTGCCGTTCACCGTCACCAAGATCGGTGAGTGGGATACGGAGATGGTGGAGCATTTCTTCCACAGCTTCGCCCAGGCCGCCGGCATCACGCTGCATATCGAGCTGCTCTATGGCAGCAACAACCATCATATCGTCGAGAGCGCGTTCAAGGGGCTTGCCCGCGCGCTGCGCCAGGCGGTGGAGATCGACCCGCGCAAGGCCGATTCCATCCCCTCGACCAAGGGCATGCTCTAGAAGCAGGGAAAGGCCGGTTCCATGTTCATCATCTCGTTGACCTATACGGCGCCCATCGAGGTGCTGGACGGCCTTCTGGCGGATCATCGGGCATGGCTGGATCGTGGCATCGAGGACGGCTGGCTGCTGCTGGCGGGCCGGCGCGAACCGCGGACCGGTGGCATCCTGATTGCGCGCGGCGACAAGGCGGAAATCGCGGCGAAAGCGGCGACCGATCCCTTCGTGGTCAATGACGCCGCCTCCTTCGAACTGATCGAGTTCCATCCCGCGCGCGCCGCCAGCGTCAATCTGGAGACGCTGCTGCCATGATCGCCCTGATCGACTATGGCGCGGGCAATCTCCATTCGGTGCATAACGCCCTGCGCAAGGCGGGCGCGGACACTGTCGTCATAACCGCCGATGCCGATGTCGTGCGACAAGCCGACCGCATCGTGCTGCCGGGCGTAGGCGCCTTCCGCGCCTGTCGCGATGCGCTGGTGGCGATTCCCGGCATGGTGGACGCCATGAACGAGGCCGTGAACGAGCGCGGAACGCCGTTTCTGGGCGTGTGCGTCGGCATGCAGTTGCTTGCCGATGCGGGTGAGGAATTCGGCCGGCATGAAGGACTGGGCTGGATTCCCGGCACAGTGCGGCTGATCGAGCCGGCCGACGCCGCAACCAAAGTGCCGCACATGGGCTGGAACGATGTCGTGCTGAACGGCACGCCGCCCCTGATCGAGGCGGGCGAGGCCTATTTCCTGCACAGCTATCATTATGAGGTCGCCGATCCGGCGCATGTCGCCGCGACGACCGATCATGGCGGGCCGCTGGTCGCCGCAGTCGCGCGCGACACCATCATCGGCTGTCAGTTCCACCCGGAAAAGAGCCAGCGCTATGGCTTGTCCTTCCTGTCCCGTTTTCTCGACTGGCGGCCATAACGGCCCCGCTCGCGCAAAGGTTAAGCCCATGTCCCTGATCGTCTTCCCCGCCATCGACCTGAAAGGGGGGCAGGTCGTCCGCCTTGCAGAGGGCGACATGGACCGCGCCACCGTCTATGGCGACAATCCCGCCGCGCAGGCCCTGCTCTTCGCCGAAGCGGGCGCGCAGCATCTCCATGTCGTCGACCTCGACGGCAGTTTTGCCGGCCATGCGGTCAATGCCGAAGCGGTAGAGAAGATCGTCGAGACCTTCCCCGGCCATGTCCAACTGGGCGGCGGTATTCGCAACCGGGAATCGGTCGAGCGCTGGTTCGACCTGGGCGTATCGCGCATCGTCATCGGCACGGCGGCGCTGAAAGATCCCACTTTCGTCAAGGCGGCAGCGCGCGACTTTCCCGGCGGCATCGTCGTTGCGGTCGATGCGCGTGACGGCTTCGTCGCAACCGACGGCTGGGCGGAAAAGAGCGACATGCCGGTGATCGACCTGGCCCGCCGGTTCGAGGATGCGGGCGTCGCCAGCCTGCTCTTTACCGATGTCGGCCGCGACGGCCTGCTCAAGGGCTGCAATGTCGACGCGACGGTCGACCTCGCCCGCGCCACCGACATTCCGGTGATCGCCAGCGGCGGCGTGGCGGGAATCGCGGACATCCGCATCCTCAGCCTCCACGCCGATGACGGGATCGAGGGCGTCATCACAGGCCGCGCCCTCTATGACGGCCGCCTCGACCTCAAGACCGCGCTGGCGGTGGCGCAGGCCGCAGCGTAAACGCAATATCACAACCACCGTTCGTTTCGAGCGTGTCGAGAAACGGGAAGAACCACCCTAACCGCTTCTAGACTTCGCTCGAAGCGAACGGAAATTGGAAACTCAGTCCCATGACCGTCCGCACCCGCGTCATTCCCTGCCTCGACGTTGCCAATGGCCGCGTGGTCAAGGGCGTCAATTTCGTCGATCTGAAGGATGCCGGCGACCCGGTCGAGCAGGCCAAGCTGTATGACGCGGCCGGGGCGGATGAACTCTGCTTCCTCGACATTACGGCCACGCATGAGGCACGCGGTACAATCCTCGACGTCGTGCGCCGCACCGCCGAGGTCTGCTTCATGCCCGTGACCGTAGGCGGTGGCGTGCGCAGCGCCGAGGACGCGCGCGCATTGCTGCTGGCGGGCGCGGACAAGGTGGCGGTTAACAGCGCGGCGGTCGCGCGGCCCGAGCTGGTCGCCGACATCGCCGACCGATTCGGCAGCCAGTGCATCGTCGGGTCGGTCGACGCCCGCCGTGTCGGCGAGGGAAAATGGGAAATCTTCACCCATGGCGGCCGCAAGCCGACCGGCATCGACGCGCTGGACCATGCGCTGCGTCTCGCCGAATTGGGTGCAGGCGAATTGCTCGTCACATCGATGGATGGAGATGGAACCAAGCAGGGCTATGACCTCGCCCTCACCCGCACGATCGCGGACGCCGTATCGATCCCGGTGATCGCGAGCGGCGGCGTCGGCACACTCGACCATCTGGTCGAGGGTGTGGTGGAAGGTCATGCGAGCGCGGTGCTGGCCGCCTCCATCTTCCATTTCGGCCAGCACACGATCGCGCAGGCGCATCGCGCGCTCGCGGCGGCGGGGGTACCCGTCCGCGCCCGCTGAGAACGTCGATTTACTTTACATCAACCATAAGCCCGGCTCGGCTGTTAACCATCAATTTTGTCTGAAATCCGACATTTCATGACCTCTGGCACGAACCCTGCTTAACCAAGGACGGGTCGCGTTCAACCGATCATGGGTTCGACGCAAACGGGGTAATGTGATGAAATTGACCAAGATGCTTCTCGCCGCCGGCGCTGCTGGCCTGATGGGCGCTGCCGTTCCTGCGCCTGCCCAGGCGACCTGGTGGTGCTGGTTCGGCAAGTGCGGTGGCTCCTCCAGCAGCAGCGGCGGCGACACCGGCAGCAGTGGTGGCGATACGGGTTCTTCGGGCGGTGGTTCTTCGGGTGGCGATCCGACGAAGGTGCCCGAGCCGGAACAAATGGCGCTGTTCGGCATGGGCGCTGCGGTGCTGGCCGGCCGCGTGCTCTACGCACGCCGTAAGCAGAAATGATTTGACGGGTCGCGCGCACGGCGCTTGATGCGCTGCATGCGCGCGACCCTTCAGACTCTCGAACAGACCATCCGCCAGCGGCGGAGCGCCGATCCTTCAGCTTCCTATGTCGCCAGGCTGGCCGTCAAAGGCCGCGCCAAGATTGCCCAGAAGGTCGGCGAGGAAGCGGTCGAGGCCGTCATCGCCGCCATGGCGGACGACCGCGACGGCGCAATCGGCGAAAGCGCCGACCTGATCTTCCATCTCATGATGTTGCTGGCCGATCTCGACATTCCGTTCGACGCGGTACTGGACGAACTGGACCGGCGCGAAGGCATGTCCGGCATCGCCGAAAAGGCGTCGCGCCCCAGGGACTGACATCCCCGCCGGGAAAGATGTTGCCCGCCCCGCGTTGATGCGTCAGCTTCGCATTGGAAAAGGGGGAGGCATGATGGTTCGTTCTCTGATCGGCGGCCTGCTGGGCGGCCTTGCCATGTTCATCACCAGCTTCATTTTCTGGGGCACGCCCTTGAGCGCGCTGGCGCTGAGCCGCGCCGACGAACAGGCGAGCGCCAATCTCCAGGCGGCGATGGCGCAGGCACTCACCCCGACCGGCACCGGCGTCTACGTCATCCCCGATCCTGCCACCGCACAGGGCACCATCCTCTACGGTCGCGGCCCCGTGGCGCAGGTCTTCTACAATAGCAGCGGCTTCCCGGTGATGGACGGCGCCAGCCTGATCGGCGGCCTCATCCTGTCGCTTGTCGTAGGCGTACTGATCGCACTGGCGCTGCGCTTTGCCCTTGCCGATTTTGCAAGCCGGGTGCGGGTGACGATCCTCTTCGCACTGGCAGCGGTGCTGTGGCTGCATGTCGGGCAGGCCGTGTTCAACCATGCACCCTGGGGCTATATCCTCTACCTCGCCTTCAGCGATTTCGTGGCGCTGGCCGCGGCGGGCCTGATCGCGGCGAAGCTGATGGAGGGGAAGGTGCAAGCTCCCGCAACTGACGGCACGCTGCACTAAATTTCCTCTGCCATCCGAATCATGCAGGCGGCGTGGCGGTGCGCCACCGCCATGCGGTCCGTGCCATAGCCCCCGCCCATGGTGCTGGCGACAGGCAGTCCCCGCCCGCGCGCCTGGCGCATCACATAGCGATCGCGGGCATCCAGCCCGGCATCGCTCAGCGCCAGCCGGCCCAGCCGATCCTCGCCATGGGGATCGACCCCGGCCTGGTAGAGGATCAGGTCCGGCGCAAAATCATCCAGCACGCGCGGCAGGGTGTCCGCCAATATGGCCAGATAGGCCGAATCGCCAGTGCCATCTTCCAGCCCGATATCGAGCGTCGATCGCGCCTTGCGCACCGGAAAATTCTTTTCCGCATGGATCGACAGGGTGAAAATCTCCGGTCGCCCCGCCAGCAATGACGCGGTGCCGTCGCCCTGATGCACGTCGAGGTCGAGGATCAGGATTCGCGCCGCATCGCCTTCTGCGATCAGCCGGTTCGCCGCGATGGCGAGGTCGTTGAACACGCAATAGCCCGCGCCGGTATCGGCCAGCGCATGATGGCTGCCGCCCGCTGCATTGGCGGCATAGCCAAGAACCTGCGCCAGCTTCGCCGCCATCCATGTGCCACCCGGCGACAACATCGACCGGCGCATGACCCGCTCCGTCACTGGAAAGCCGATGCGCCGTTCCTTGTCTGGCGGCACCGACAGGGTCAGCACCTCGTCCACATAGGCGGGGTCATGAACCATCGCGATCCACTCGCGCGGCATGGGCTGTGGCGCATGGGCCACATAGGGAACGGCCGATTCGTGCAGCGCTTCCATCACCAAACCATATTTGTCGAAACGCAAATGGCTGCCGGGTGTTGCAGGAGAGACATAGGCGGGATGGTGAACAACGTGCAGCATGATCTTTTCCCGCTATCGCGATTTGAACGATGGCGGCTTTGCGCTATCTGGTCCAGCATGAACCGTCCCGATTTGATCCGTTTTTCGCTGCTGGCGCTCACCGGCCTTGGCACCGTTCCCGCTTTGGCCCCGGCTGCGGCGCAGACCCCGCCACCCGCAGTCGTGCCGACCTTGCCCGCACCGGGCATGGTCCAGCCGATCCCCGCACCGCCGCCGCCCGTGCCGATCCCGGCCCTGTCCCCGGCGCAGGAAGCCTGGGCGAATGACTGGCTGAAGACCGGCGCGGCGCAGGGCCTGATGGCCCGGCAGAAGGCCAGCGGCCCGCTAAGCGGCCCCGCGCTCGTCAGCGCGCTGCTCGATCGGGCGAAGGCGCTCGGCACCGGTCGGGTCGATACCGCCGACTTCCTCGACATCTGGGCACTGCGCCCCGCCGCCGTCGATCCGCGCCCCGGCCTCGCCAAGGCCGTCGCCGAAGGCCACCTCCAGCAATGGGCTACTGGCCTGACCCCGCCATGGGCCGGCTATGAAACACTGCGCAAGGGCCTCACCAAATATGAGGCGATTCGCGACAAGGGCGGCTGGCCGACCCTGACCGCAACTTCGGCGCCCGATACCGTGCGCAAGCGCATCGCGCTGGAAGACTCCGCCGTCACGCCCGACGAAAATCTCGTCGATGTGATCCAGCGCGCACAGCGCCGCTATGGCCTGGAACCCACCGGCCAGCTCGGCGCCCGCACCCTGACCGCGCTGAACGTCAGCGTGGACGACAGGATCGCGGCGATCATGGCGAATATGGAGCGCTGGCGCTGGATGCCGCGCAGCCTGCCGGTCAACCGTGTGCAGGTGAACATCGCCGCCGCCGTGCTGACCGTGTTCGAAGGCGACCAGCCGGTCAGTTCGATGCGCGCCGTCACCGGCAGCCCGGACAATGCGACGCCGATGCTGTCGTCCAGCATCCATTCGATCGTGGTCAACCCGCCATGGAACGTGCCCATGTCGATCGCCAGGCGGGAATTGTTTCCCAAGGGACGCGCGACGCTGATCCGCCAAGGGTACAAGATCGTCAAGACGCCCGAAGGCGGCGAACGCATCGTTCAGCCGGCCGGCCCCGGCAGCGCGCTGGGCCGGTTGAAGTTCGACTTCAACAATCCTTTTGCCGTCTATCTGCACGACACGCCGTCGCGCGGGAAATTCTCCAGCTATGACCGGCTGGCCAGCCATGGCTGCATTCGCCTTGAAAAGCCGGTATCGCTGGCAGAGCAGATGGTCGCCGCCGACCCGAACCTCAACGGCCAGATCCAGACGCTGATCGACGAGGGCAAGACCCAGCGCGTGTCGCTACCCAGTCAGGTCGCGGTCTACCTGCTCTACTGGACCGCCTTCGCCAGCAATAACGGCACGGTCAGCTTCCGCGCCGATCCCTATGGCTGGGACAAGCTGCTGGCGCAGAAGATCGAGGCGTCGAGCCGCCGGCTCGACCCGACCACTGCACCCTCTTCCACCCTCGCATCGAAGGACTGACATCGCCCCATGCGCAAATTTGCCCTGATCGCCCTCGCCGGCGCGCTCGCCCTTTCTGCCTGCGGCAAGAAGGAAGATGAAGCACCGGCCGCGACCAACAATCTGGTCGAGCCGCCAGTCGAAAACGTCATCGTCGAGGAACCCGAAGCCCCGCTGCCCGAACCGCAGAACAATGCCGTCGCGACTCCAGCCGCGCCGCCGCCTACGGTGTCGGAACAGCAGCAGATTCAGGATGATGCCGAAGCCACCGGTATGACTTCGCGCCTGCCTGAAGGCGGCGAACAGAGCCTGCCTGCGGACGGAGCGAACAAGACCGGCCAATGAGACCGCGCGCCCCGGTCTTCAATCGGGGCGCCGACTTTGCTATATGGGGCTGATGGATCGCCGTAATTTCACGAAGTTCGCTTTGAGCGGACTCGCCTTTTCGTTTCTGTCCGACAGCATGGGTCGGGCTGCGCTGCCTGCGACAGGAGCCTCGGGCTTTCAACCCGCAAGCCGCGCTCCGGTTCCCGCGACGCCGCGGCCTGTTCCGCAAAAACCCTATGCCGCGTTGCTGGAGCGAGCCAAGGCTGCACTGGATGATCATGCCCATCATTTCACTCTTCGCGACCGGGTGGCGATCGTCGATTTCGACGCGCCGTCAAAGGAAGCGAGGATGCATGTCGTCGACCTGATCGGCGGACAGAGCAGCAGCTATCTGGTGTCGCACGGTCGCGGCTCCGATCCCGGCCATTCCGGCTGGCTGCACAGCTTTTCCAATGATTTCAACTCACTCGCCAGCAGCCAGGGCGCGTTCAAGACGGGCGACATGTATTTCGGCCAGCATGGCCGGTCGATGCGGCTCATCGGCCTCGACGCGCAGAACAACAATGCCGAATCGCGCGCGATCGTCATCCACGGCGCCGATTATGTGACCGAGGATCATGTCGCCGCCTGGGGCAAGTGCGGCCGCTCCGAAGGCTGTTTCGCCGTCGCCCCGCATATCGTGCCGCAGGTGCTGGGCCTGCTCGGACCCGGCCGGATGCTCTACGCGGACAAGATTGGCAAAGGCTGATCGCGAATTGGGCAGTGGCGGGGAGACCGCCATCCCCCTGCGATCCCTGGCCTTTTATCCATTCCCTGCGATGACGGCCGGCCTTTGCAGGGAACCCCCTCCCTCCTCATGCGCTTGCCCCTTCAACAGCAGGGGAAAATGATGACCGCAACCGTCGCGCAGCAGGTACATGTCGATGCGCCGTGGAAGATACCCCCCCGCGCCTGGTGGGAGATATTGAAGCGCGTCTACGCGGCCATGTCGGGCAATCATCTGGGCCTATTGTCGGCCGGCGTAGCTTATTATGCCTTCCTCTCCATCGCACCGCTGCTCGCAGCCGTCGTCCTGACCTATGGCCTTATCGGCGATCCTGCTCTGGTGCAGCGGCACATGGCCGCAATCATCACCGTCGTGCCGAATGACGCCGCCACGCTCATCAACGACCAGTTGATCGGCGTCGTCTCCGCCGCCAAGGGCACCACCGGGCTTGGCCTGGTCGTGGCACTCGCCCTCGCCGTCTATGGCGCGACGCGCGCGGCGACGGCGATCATGGAAGCCCTCAACATCGTGTATGCGTCGAAGGAAGCGCGCGGCATCATCGCCCTCTATCGCGTATCGCTGGGGATCACCTTTTCAGCTGTGCTGGTCGTCGTGGCGGGAGTCGTCACCGCGACCATCATCGGCCTCGTCCAGAAACTGCTGACCGGCTGGGGTCCGGGCGTGATCTTCGCGATCAAGGCGACGACATGGGTCAGCGCGGGCCTGCTCGCGAGCGCCATCTTTGCGCTGATCTATCGGTTCGGACCCCACCGGCGCAAGGCGCAGTGGCAATGGCTGACGGTCGGGTCGGTGACGGCGACGCTCTTCTGGCTGCTGGTGACGCTGGGCGTGTCCTTCTACGTCTCGCGTTTCGGCAACTATAACGAAACCTACGGGTCGCTGGGCGCTGTGGTCGTCCTGCAACTCTGGCTGTTCGTATCCGCCTATGTCGTGCTGCTGGGCGCGCAGATCAACGCGGAGGCAGAGCGCCAGACCAGCGCCGACACCCAGGTCGCGGAGCCGATGCAAAAAGCGGCATAAGCGCTTGCCCTCCCCGTCATGCCACGCTAAAGCGCCCTCCTTCGCTGGCTCCGGTCAGT
>NZ_DATKFP010000160.1:0-14163 GCF_035511395.1 Sphingobium sp. | reverse complement strand
ACGGCATCATCCGCAAGGGTCTGTCCGCGCGTCTCACCCGCGCCGATGTCATCGTGTCGCGCACCAACATCGCCTCGCTCCGCCGCTTCAAGGACGACGTCTCCGAAGTGCGTGCAGGCATGGAGTGCGGTGCGGTCCTTCAGGATACGAACGACATCAAGGCTGGCGACACGCTCGAACTGTTCGAAGTCGAAGAGCGCGCACGCACGCTTTAAGCCGGGACGGACGATCTTTCCTTTCGGGGAAGAGCTTGGGGTGGAAGCGATTGCGTGAGCAATCGCTTCCACCCTTTCGTTATTCGGCAGTGCCCGCTACGCTCGCAAACCACCCCCAACCCTCTGAGGAGGGTTACGTGCCCCTCCTGAGACCAAAAGGGAGGGGGGAGTTTTAATTATGGCTCAACAGCAATCCGAAGGCCCCTCCGTCCGTCTCCTCCGCGTGGGCGAGCAGGTGCGCCATGTCCTGTCCGAAATTCTCCAGCGTGGCGACGTGCATGACGATGTGCTGGCCAAGCATGTCGTCAGCGTCACCGAAGTGCGCATGTCGCCCGACCTGCGCCACGCGACGGTCTTCATCAAGTCGCTGCTGGGGCAGGATGAGGAAGCGGTGCTCAAGGCACTGCGGACCAACACCGCCTATCTCCAGCGCGAAGTAGCGACCCGCATTCGCCTGAAATATGCGGCGAAGCTCAAATTCCTTGCCGACGAGAGCTTCGACGAGGGTAGCCATATCGACAAGCTGCTGCGCGATCCCAAGGTCGCCCGCGACCTGACGCAGGACGAAGGCGACGATTGACTTGTCGGACGGTAAGACGCATCTTACCGTCATGAACGCCAAGACCACCCTGTCGGCGAAAGGCCAGGTCGTCATCCCCAAGGATGTGCGCGACCAGCTTGGTCTTGCGCCGGGGCAGGTGCTTGACGTCGTTCCCATGGGCGGCGGCGTGCTGCTGAAGCCGCAGCACAAGAAATCCGGCCGCAGCTTTGACGAGATCATGACCGGGATCAGGGCGCGTTATCAGCATCAGGGACCGCCGGTTTCCATCGAGGAGATGGATGCGGCGATTGCGCAGATGTTCCGCGACCGGAAGGGCTGATGGCGGTAGCCATCGACTCCAACGTTCTGGTCCGGTTCCTGACGGGCGACGACCCTGCGCAGGCGGCGGTTGCAGCGGAGCGGATCAGTCGGGGGTTTGTGTTGTTGCCCACGGTCGCCGTCGAAACGGAATGGGTGTTGCGTTCCAGCTATGACTGGCCGCGCGAAAGGATCGAAGCTGCCTTTCGGGACGTCATCGACCTTTCGGAAGCGATTGGCTTTCCTGTCGGCCTATATTGGGTGTTGGACCGCTTTGCCGCTGGCGCCGACTTTGCCGACATGATGCATCTGTCGATGGCTGGCGAGGCAGAGGCGTTTCTGACATTCGACCGGCGGATCGAAAAGTTGGCAGGGGATTCCCCGCCCGTTGCCGTCATCACCTTGGCCTAAGAACGGGGAATATATCATGCGGGCTTTCTGGTTGTCCTGTGCGCTTCTGTCCTGCGCGGTTGCGCCCGCCCTCGCCAAAGATCCTGCGATCCACTCCGCCGTCATCGCCGATCCGAGGCCTGACGCCGCCTATCCGGCGGGCATGAGTGCCTTCGTCATTCCGGCGCAGGATGGAGCGATGAACGCGGTCATGTACACCGCCGCCGGGTCGGGCCTCCACCCGACCCTGCTGCTGCTCCATGGCTTTCCCGGCAACGAACAGAATCTCGATCTGGCGCAGGCAGCGCGGCGGGCCGGATGGAATGTGCTGACGCTCCATTATCGCGGATCCTGGGGCAGTCCCGGCACCTTCTCCTTCGGCAATGCGTCGGAGGATGCCTTCACCGCGCTCCAGTTCCTCCAGCAACCCTCGGCCGTCGCCAGATATCGCATCGACACCAGCGCGATCGTGGTCGCGGGGCACAGCATGGGTGGTTTCATGGCCGCCGATGTCGCCGCCGCCGAACCGCGCGTCGCCGGGCTGTTCCTGATCGATCCCTGGGATCCGGCGCAGACCGTCGCGGCGCTCGCCACGCCGGAAGGGGAGGCGGGCTGGAAGGCCGAGGTGGCGAGCGACCTGCCGCCGCTCAATGGCGCGAGCTATGAAAGCCTGACCGGCGAGATCAAGGCGGATGGGGCGAAGTTCGACCTTGGCCGCCGGCTTGCCGGCTATGGCCGCCGGCCGCTGACCATGATCGGCGCGGAAAAGGGCATCGGCGCCATGGCGCGCAAGGCTGCCGCCGATGCGCAGGGCGCGAACCCGGATACGCGGCTGATGGTCTGGCCCACCGATCACAGCTTTTCCGACAAACGGATCGCGCTGGCCGATGCGCTGGTCCGTTTCCTCGCTGGCGTCGCGCCCACCATTCGCTAAGGCGGGTCATGGCGAAGCTCTATTTCTACTATAGCTCGATGAATGCGGGCAAATCGACCACGCTGCTGCAATCGGACTTCAACTATCGCGAGCGCGGCATGAACACGATGCTGTGGACTGCGGCGCTGGACGATCGCTACGGTCAGGGGCGGATCGTGTCGCGCATCGGGCTGGAGGCGCATGCCGCTCTGTTCGACAGCGAAACCGACATGCTCGTCGCCATCGCCGCGCAGCATGAGGCGACGCCTCTGTCCTGCGTGCTGGTGGACGAGGCGCAGTTCCTGACCGAGGCGCAGGTGTGGCAATTGGGCGGTGTCTGCGACCGGCTGGGCATCCCGGTTCTCTGCTACGGAATCCGCACCGATTTTCAGGGGCAGCTCTTCCCCGGTAGCGCCGCGCTGCTGGGGCTGGCCGATTCGCTCAGCGAGATCAAGACGATCTGCGAATGCGGGCGCAAGGCAACGATGAACCTGCGTGTCGACGGACAGGGCCGGGCGATCCGGCAGGGCGACCAGACCGAGATTGGCGGCAACGACCGCTATGTCGCCCTATGTCGGCGTCATTTCGTGGAGCAGATGCAGGAATGAGCCGGATCGATCGATTGCTGGCCCCGATCAAAGCGCCCGGCCTGCATCTTGAGCAGCTGCGCGAAGGCCATCGCGAGGCGCTCCGCGCGATCTGCCCGGTCGACGATCCGGTGTGGGAGATTTTTCCGAGCCGCTGGGCGGCGGAGGATTTCGATGCCGTTTTCGACGCGACCATCGCCAATCCGGATCGCTGCCCTTTCCTGATCCGCGCCGATGGCGCGGAGGTCGGCATGTCGGGCTATCTGCACCTCAATCCGGCTGACAATTGGCTGGAACTAGGCGGCACCTACATGACCCCGGTGGTGCGCGGCACGGGTCTGAACGGCCGGATCAAGCCGCTGCTGATCGGGCGGGCGATCGACTGCGGCTTCACCCGGATCGAGTTCCGCATCGACCGGCGCAATATCCGCTCGCAAAAGGCGGTGGAGAAGCTGGGCGCGGTGTGCGAGGGCGTGCTGCGCCAGCAGCGCGTCACCTGGACCGGCCATATCCGGGACACGGTGATCTATTCGATCCTCGCGGATGAATGGCGGGCGCGGACGGCATAAGCCGGATCGTTACTATATCGAAATAATCCAGTTCGGCAGGTCGGCCAGTCGTTCCAACTGGGTGAATTGCAGATGATTGGACGGTGCCTTGGCGCTTTCATGGTACCAGGCGCCTTCCTGCGGGATGAAGGCGGCCCAGGCGCCGGCCTCCAGCGCGGGGAGGATGTCCGACCGCATGGAGTCGCCCGCCATCACCGCCTCTTCGGGGGCGATGCCGTGGCGGGCGAAGAGGGTGCGGAAGGTGTCCGCCTTTTTGTCGCTCACGATCTCGATGCCGGAGAAAAGGTCGCCGAGACCCGATGCGGCCAGTTTGCTTTCCTGATGGAGCAGGTCGCCCTTCGTCACCAGCACCAGCGGGCCGACCTTCGCCAGTTTATCCAGCGTGTCCTGAACCCCGTCGAACAGGTCTACCGGATGGGCGAGCAGCGCGCGCCCGGCCGCCAATATCCCCTCGATCATCGACGTCGAAAGCGACTCGCCCGCCAGCTCCACTGCCGTCTCGATCATCGAGAGGGTGAAGCCCTTGGCGCCATAGCCATAGAGCGGCAGGTTGCGCGTCTCGCAGGCGATCAGCCGTTCGCGCGTCACGTCGGCCTCCGCAAAGGGGCGCAGCATGTCGAGCAGCGCATCCTCCGTCGCATTGAAATGGCGCATATTGTGCCAGAGCGTATCGTCGGCATCGAGGCAGATGAGCTTGATCGTCATGGGGCCGCTTGTAGCCCCGCGCCGGGCGGGAAGTCGAGATGTGTGCGACGTGGGGGGGCAGATGGGCGGTTGTGGTGCAAGTGGGTGGAAAGCGGACTGACTTTCCCCACCCGTCATCCCCGCGCAGGTGGGGGGCATCTCATCAACGTAGTACTGGATGCAAGGTCAGGAGATGGGTTCCCGCCTGCGCGGGAACGACGAAAAAGGGTGGTTAGCCGACCGCCCCGGCGCTCGTCACCCCGGCCCTGAGCCGGGGTCCGGCTGCCTTTCAAGGTTGGGCCTAAAGAAGCGGGATTCCGCGTCAAGCCCGGGATGACGTCGAATTAATGTCCGCCGCTGGCCGTTTCCGGCGCGGTCTAGAGCCAACGGCGGCCGTTAAGGGCTGACAGGGCGGGGCAGGCGATATAGAGCGCGCCGCCATGCACGGCTGGATCATCCTCGACAAACCCCATGGCCTCGGCTCGACGCAGGCGGTCAGCGCGATGAAGCGCGCGCTGCGGATACAGCGGGAACTGCTGGGCGGGACGGAAAAGTGGAAGGTCGGTCATGGCGGTACGCTCGATCCGCTGGCGACAGGCGTGCTGCCGATCGCGATCGGGGAGGCGACCAAGCTGGCGGGGCGGATGCTCGACAGCGACAAGATCTATGACTTCACTATCGCCTTCGGCGCGCAGACCGATACGCTCGACCTGGAGGGGAAGGTCATCGCGCAGAGCGATCATCGGCCCACGCCGGTGCAAGTGGAGGCGATCCTGCCCCGCTTTACCGGCCCGATCGAGCAGGCGCCGCCCGCCTACAGCGCCATCCTGATCGACGGCCAGCGCGCCTATGACCTCGCCCGCAAGGGGGAAGAGGTCGAAATGAAGCTGCGGTCGGTGACGATCCACGAACTGGCGCCCGTTCGGTTCGAGCCTGTCGAGAACGGTGCGCAAGCATTCTCGACAGGCGCGAACCGAACGGAGGAGGGGGCGCTGACGTCCGTCACGCTCACGGCCCATGTCTCCAAGGGCACCTATATCCGCAGCCTTGCGCGCGACATTGCGCTCGCCCTCGGCACGGTCGGGCATGTCACCATGCTGCGCCGCGTGAAAGCCGGGCCATTCACCCTGGATTCGGCAATTTCGCTGGACAAATTGGACGAAGCTGCTAGGGGCGGCGGCATCGGTGGGCTTATGCTGCCGTTGACGGCGGGGCTGGACGACATCCCGGCTCTCGCAGTCTCTCCCGATGAAGCGCTGGCTCTCCGACAGGGGAAGGTGCTTTCGGGGCGTGATGCTGCCACCGGACTTCATCTGGCGACCGACGGGACATTGCCCGTGGCGCTGGTTGAGATCGAGGACGGAAACGTCCGGGTGGTGCGCGGATTTAACCTGATGTCGAAGGAAGAAGACTAGATGACGATCACTGCCGAGCGCAAGGAAGCGCTTATCAAGGAACATGCCCGCGCCGAGGGTGATACCGGTTCGCCGGAAGTTCAGGTCGCGATCCTGACCGAGCGCATCACGAACCTGACCGAGCATTTCAAGGGTCATCACAAGGATAACCACAGCCGTCGCGGCCTGCTGATGCTGGTTAACAAGCGCCGTTCGCTGCTGGACTATCTGAAGAAGAAGGATGGGGCGCGTTACACCGACCTCATCGCCAAGCTGGGCCTGCGTAAGTAAGCCTTGCTAAAAGGGACGGCCCCATTCGGGGCCGTTTCTGATTCCGGGAATATCGCAATCCGGTGATATGTCCGTTTCAAGGGGCCAGACGATGCCCCGACACCGCAGCGGGCCGGTTAGCCCGCATCACAGGCCCCGCCCGGCAATAGGGCCAGGTGGGCGAAGGAAAACAACATGTTCGATGTAAAGAAAGTTTCGATCGAGCTGGCCGGCAAGACGCTGACCCTCGAAACCGGCCGGATCGCGCGCCAGGCCGACGCCGCCGTGCTGGCGACCTATGGCGAAACCGTGGTGCTGTGCGCCGTGACCGCCGCCAAGTCGGTGAAGGAAGGCCAGGACTTCTTCCCGCTGACCGTCCACTATCAGGAAAAATATTCGGCCGCCGGTCGCATTCCGGGTGGCTTCTTCAAGCGTGAGCGTGGCGCGACGGAAAAGGAAACGCTGGTTTCCCGTCTGATCGACCGTCCGATCCGCCCGCTGTTCCCCGAAGGTTTCTATAACGAAATCAACGTGATCGCGCAGGTTCTGTCGTTCGACGGCGAAAGCGAACCCGATATCGTGGCGATGATCGCCGCTTCGGCCGCGCTGACCCTGTCGGGCGTGCCCTTCCTGGGTCCGATCGGCGCCGCGCGCGTCGGTTACAAGGACGGCGAATATCAGCTGAACCCGTCGCTGGACGAAGTGAAGACCGGCGAACTCGACCTGGTCGTCGCCGCCACCGGCAACGCGGTGATGATGGTCGAATCCGAAGCCAAGGAACTGTCGGAAGACGTGATGCTCGGCGCCGTCCTGTTCGCCCATGAAGCGAGCAAGAAGGTGGCGAACGCGATCATCGACTTGGCCGAGCAGGCCGCGAAGGATCCGTGGGACATCGCCAAGGGCGACGACACCGAAGAGCTGAAGAAGAAGCTGAAGAAGCTGATCGGCAAGGACATCACGGCCGCCTACAAGCTGACCGACAAGTCGGCCCGCTCGAACGCGCTGAACGAAGCTCGCGCCAAGGCGAAGGCCCAGTTCGCGGCCGACGGCCTGGACGCCCAGACCGTGATGGCCGGCATCAAGCTGACCAAGAAGCTGGAAGCCGAAATCGTGCGCGGCGCCATCCTGAAGGACGGCAAGCGCATCGACGGTCGCACCACGACCCAGATCCGCCCTATCGAGGCGATGGTTGGCTTCCTGCCGCGCACCCATGGTTCGGCGCTGTTCACCCGTGGTGAGACGCAGTCGATCTGCACCACCACGCTCGGCACCAAGGACGCCGAGCAGATGATCGACGGCCTGGTCGGCGTTCATTATGAAAACTTCATGCTGCACTATAACTTCCCGCCCTATTCGGTCGGTGAAGTCGGCCGCTTCGGCGCGCCGGGCCGTCGCGAAGTCGGCCATGGCAAGCTGGCATGGCGTGCGCTGCACCCGGTTCTGCCGAGCAAGGACGAGTTCCCCTACACCATCCGCGTCCTGTCCGACATCACCGAGTCGAACGGCTCGTCGTCGATGGCGACGGTCTGCGGCGGTTCGCTGTCGATGATGGACGCGGGCGTTCCGCTGAAGCGTCCGGTGTCGGGCATCGCCATGGGCCTGATCCTGGAAGGCAAGAATTTCGCTGTCCTCAGCGACATTCTGGGCGACGAGGATCACCTGGGCGACATGGACTTCAAGGTGGCCGGTACCGAAGAAGGTATCACCACCATGCAGATGGACATCAAGGTTGCCGGCATCACGCAGGAAATCTTCGAAGTCGCGCTGCGTCAGGCCAAGGAAGGCCGCGCCCACATCCTGGGTGAGATGAGCAAGGCGCTGTCCTCGACCCGCACCGAGCTGTCGGCCCATGCCCCGCGCATCGAGACGATCCAGATCGACAAGTCGAAGATCCGCGACGTCATCGGCACCGGCGGCAAGGTCATCCGCGAGATCGTCGCGGAAACCGGCGCGAAGGTCGACATCGACGACGAAGGCATCATCAAGATCAGTTCGTCCGACATCGCCCAGATCGAAGCCGCCAAGGCGTGGATCCTCGGCATCGTCGAGGAAGCGGAAGTCGGCAAGATCTACAACGGCAAGGTCGTCAACATCGTCGACTTCGGTGCGTTCGTGAACTTCATGGGTGGCAAGGACGGCCTCGTCCACGTCTCCGAAATGAAGAATGAGCGCGTCGAAAAGCCGACCGACGTCGTGTCGGAAGGCCAGGAAGTGAAGGTCAAGGTTCTTGAAATCGATCCGCGCGGCAAGGTTCGCCTGTCCATGCGCGTCGTCGATCAGGAAACCGGCGAGGAACTGGAAGACACCCGTCCGGCCCGCGAACCGCGCGAACCGCGCGAACCGCGCGGCGACCGTGGGGATCGCGGTGATCGTGGTCGCGGTCCGCGCCGTGACGGCGGTGATCGTGGCGGTCGCGGTGGCGATCGGGGCGGGGATCGCGGTCCGCGCCGCGATCGTGGCCCGCGCAGCGAAGGCAACGACCGCAATGGGGGCGACGACGGCGGCAACGCCGGTCTGCCCGACTTCCTGACCCAGGACTGATCGCGCAGCAACTGCTGACAGACAAAGGGGCGTCCGGTCAGTCCGGGCGCCCCTTTTTCGTCTCGTCGCAAAGCGGTGTCCGACTGATTTCGATCAATGCGCAAGCGTAAGGTTCTGCTACTGTAACCAAACGCCACCCTGGGGATCGCCATGCACAGGAGCAACGAGCGCTTTGTCGAACGCCTGCCGCTCGTTCTCGATCGGCCGGTTCATGCCTATGCGCTGACCCTGATCCTGTGCGCATCGGCACTGATGCTGCGTTTCGCCGCCGAACCGTTGCTGCCCAACGGCTATCCTTTCGTCACCTTCTTTCCCGCCGTCATCCTCTCATCATTCCTGTTTGGTGTGCGGCCGGGGATTTTCGCGGCGATCGTCTGCGGTATCGCCTCCTGGTATTTCTTCATCCCGCCGCCCTTCGGCTTCGCTTTGAACCCGGCGGTCATCGTGGCGATGCTGTTCTACACCGGGGTGGTGGTGGTCGACATATTGCTGATCCACTTCATGCAGCGCGCCAATTTCAACCTGGCGATCGAGCGGGAGCGCAGCCGGGTGCTGGCCGACAATCGCGAACTGCTGTTTCGCGAATTGCAGCATCGGGTATCGAACAATCTTCAGGTGGTGGCCGCTCTGCTCTCGCTCCAGCGGCGGCATGTCGATCATGAGGTGGCGCGCCGCGCGCTGGATGAGGCGTCGGAACGGCTGGCGCTGGTCGGCCGTATCAGCCGCGCGCTCTACGATCCCGAACTCAAGGGGCAGGATATGCGGGCGTTCCTGACGGCGCTGACCGGGGATGTGGTCGATGCGTCGGGGCGCGGGGACATCAGCCTGTCGGTCGATGCGCCGGGCGGACTGACGCTGGATCCCAATGTTACGGTGCCGCTGGCGCTGGTGGTGGCCGAAGCGGTCAGCAATGCGATCGAACATGGTCTGCCCGACCGGGCGGGACGGATCGACGTGACGCTGGAGGCGGAGGAGGAGGCGCTGGTGCTGCGCGTCGCGGACGACGGGCGCGGGGTTGCGCCCGAACTGGAGGCGGAGAAGGGAGAATCCCTTGGCCTGCGTATCGCCAATGCGCTCGCGGCGCAGTTGGGCGGGCGGTTCAGCCTGTCGCCCGGCGTCGCGGCGGGGGCGGTCGCGCGGCTCGACCTGCCGCTTCGGACGGCCAGTTGATCGGCGCGCCATTCTGCCGCTTGGCGACGGCGATCCGCTCGGCTATGACCCGCTCCATGTTGACGAAAAACCTGACGCGCATCGGCGCGGTTACCGCTTCGGTCATGCTCGCCGCCCTGCTCTCGGGTTGCTCGACATCGAAGAACAAGGCCGACACCCTCTATGTCGCGCGCGACGTGTCGACCCTCTACAACAGCGGCAAGGCGCGGCTCGATCGCGGCCAGTACAAGCTCGCCGCCGCGCTGTTCGACGAGGTGGAGCGCCAGCATCCCTATTCGCCCTGGGCGCGCCGCGCACAGCTCATGTCGGCGTTCAGCTATTATATGAACCGGGACTATCCGGAATCGATTTCGGCCTCGCAGCGCTTCCTGTCGATCCACACCGGCAACAAGGACGCGCCCTACGCCTATTATCTGATCGCGCTCTGCTATTATGAGCAGATCGCCGACGTCACCCGCGACCAGAAGATCACGCAGCAGGCGATGGATGCGCTGGGCGAACTGATCCGCCGTTATCCCGACACCCGCTACGCCGCCGACGCGCGGCTGAAGGTCGACCTGGTGAACGACCATCTGGCTGGCAAGGAGATGGAGGTCGGCCGCTTCTACCAGCGTCGCGGCCAGTGGCTCGCCGCCACGCTGCGCTTCCGCTCCGTGATCGACAAATATCAGACGACGACCCACACGCCCGAAGCGCTGGAGCGTCTGGTCGAATCCTATCTCTCGCTCGGCATCCCCGCCGAAGCGCAGAAGGCCGCCGCCGTCCTGGGCCGCAACTATCCCGGCACCAGATGGTATGAGCGCAGCTACAAGCTGATGCAGCAGCATGGCGGCAAGGCCTGACCACAGAATGGCATCATCCCGGCCCTCGCCGGGATGGTGATTTAGGACGGACGACTTGCTGACCTCGCTCGCCATCCGCAATGTCGTACTGATCGAGGCGCTGGACCTGGAGTTCGGCGCGGGCCTGTCCGTGCTGACCGGCGAGACGGGCGCGGGCAAGTCGATCCTGCTCGATTCGCTCGGCCTTGCGCTGGGCGCGCGCGCCGACACCGGCCTCGTCCGCAATGGCGAGGCGCAGGCGAGCGTCGTCGCGACCTTCGATCCGCCCGCCGCCGACCACCGCGCCACCGCGCTGCTGGTCGACAACGGCATCGATATCGAGCCGGGCGAGCCTTTGCTGATCCGCCGGCTGGTGAAGGCCGATGGCGGCAGTCGCGCCTTCGTCAACGACCAGCCCTGTTCGGCCGCGCTGCTGCGCGACCTTGGCGGATCGCTGGTCGAGATTCACGGCCAGCATGACGATCGCGGTCTGCTCAACCCGCGCGGCCACCGGGCGCTGCTCGACACCTATGGCCGGTGCGAGGCGGAGGCGGTGGCCGCCGCCCATGCCGCCTGGAGGGTTGCCGCCACTGCGCTGGCCGAAGCGCGCACCATCGTCGACAATGCCGCGCGCGACCGCGATTACCTGACCCACGCGGTCGAGGAGTTGCGCAAATTCGCGCCGGAAGCCGGCGAGGAGGCGATGCTGGCCGAAGAGCGCGCGACCATGCAGAAGGGCGCGCGCCTGTCAGACGATCTGTCCGCCGTCAGCGACTGCCTGACCGGCTCCGACGGCGGGCTTGCCCAGTTGCGTCAGGCGGCGCGGCGGCTCGACCGGATCGCCGGGGAGGAGCCGCTGCTGACCGCCGTGCTCGAAGCGCTGGACCGCGCCGTGGTGGAAGCGGGCGAGGCGGAGGATCGTCTGGCCGAGGCGGCCGAGGCGCTGAGCTTCGACCCCGCCCGGCTCGACGCGATCGAGACGCGGCTGTTCGACCTGCGCGGCCTTGCCCGCAAGCATCAGGTCGCGCCCGACGATCTTGCCGCGCTGCGCGATGAGATGGCCGCGAAGCTCGCCGCGATCGAGGGCGGGGAAGAACATATCCACGCGCTGGAGAAGGATGTCGCGACAAAGGCCGCCGCCTATCGCGCCGCCGCGCAGGCGCTGTCGGCCGAGCGCCAGCTGGCCGCCGGGCGGCTCGACGCGGCGGTGGCGGGGGAACTGGCGCCGCTGAAGCTGGACGCCGCGCGCTTCCGTACTGTGGTTGCGCAGCTGGACGAGGGCCAGTGGAGCGCGCAGGGCATGGACCGGGTCGAGTTCGAGATTTCGACCAATCCCGGCGCGCCCTTCGCACCGCTGGCGAAGATCGCGTCGGGCGGTGAATTGTCGCGCTTCATCCTTGCGCTCAAGGTCGCGCTGGCCGAGCGGGGCGGGGCGGATACGCTGATTTTCGACGAGATCGACCGGGGCGTGGGCGGCGCGGTGGCCGATGCGATCGGCGAGCGGCTGGCGCGGTTGGCGCGCAGCAACCAGATCCTGGTCGTCACCCACAGCCCGCAGGTCGCGGCGCGGGGGGCGGGGCATATGCTGATCGCCAAGTCGAGCGACGGTACCGTCACGCGCACCGGCGTTCACGCGCTGGACGATAGCGAGCGCCGCGAGGAAATCGCACGGATGCTGTCGGGCGCGGAGATCACCGCCGAAGCGCGGGCGCAGGCGGAGCGGTTGCTGGAGCGGGTTTAATCCCCCTCCGTTCGTTTCGAGCGAAGTCGAGAAACGATAGCGCAGTTCTAGCCGTTTCTCGACACGCTCGAAACGAACGGACTTTCAGGAAAGGGTACGCGTGATGACCCATAACCGCAGAGACATGCTCGGCCTCGCCGCCGCTACGATCGCCGCAACCGCCATTCCCGCCGCCGCGCAGGAGCCCAGGCCCCGCTACGGCCTGATCGGCCAGATGCTCAGCGTTCCTGGCAAGCGCGACGAACTGGTCGCCATCCTCACCGAAGCGACCGGCGCGATGCCGGGCTGCCTGTCCTATGTCGTGGCATTGGACACGGCCAATCCGGAGGCGATCTGGATCACCGAAGTCTGGGACAGCCGCGAGAGCCATGCCGCATCGCTCAAACTGCCCGCCGTCCGCGCCGCCATCGCCAGGGCAAAGCCGATCATCGCGGGCTTCCCCCAGCATTTCGAGACGGTGCCGGTAGCGGGGGTGTGATCCTGCCGCCGACGTTGATATTGTTGTTTGCGCGGAGGCGCGGAGGCGCGGAGATTTTTTGAGCGGCCTTCGGCCGATGCGGCATGCCGCGGAGCGGCTCTTTGGAGCGGCTCTTTAAAAAAGCTCTGCGCCCTTTGTGCCTCTGAGCACAAAAGAAAATAGCGCCGCCCTCCAATTCCCTCCGCGTCTCCGCGCCTCCGCGTGAACCGGAAAGGACGATCTACTCCCGCTTTCGCAGGCGCCTGACAGCGGCTAAAGCATCCCCATGACCGATCCTGCGACCCTTACAGAAGCCGAAGCCGCCAACCGCCTGATGCGCCTTGCCAGGGAGGTGGCGAAGCATAACCGGCTCTATCATGATCAGGATGCGCCGGAGATCAGCGACGCGGACTATGACGCGCTGATCCGCGAGAATAACGCACTCGAAGCGGCTTTCCCGCAGCTGATCCGCGCCGATTCGCCCAACGCGCAGGTCGGCGCCGCTGCCACATCGGCCCTGAAGAAGGTGCCCCATGCCGTCCGCATGATGAGCCTCGACAACGGCTTTTCCGACGAGGACATTGCCGAGTTTCTCGCCCGTGTGCGCCGTTTCCTCGCGCTGCCGGAAGCCGAACCGTTGGCGCTCACCGCCGAGCCGAAGATTGACGGCCTGTCCTGCTCGCTGCGCTATGAGCAGGGCGAACTGGTGCTGGCCGCGACGCGTGGCGACGGTACAACGGGCGAGGATGTCACCGCCAATGTCCGCACCATCGCCGATATTCCCCAGCGCCTGACCGGCCCCGATATCCCCGACCTGTTCGAGGTGCGCGGCGAGGTCTATATGGCCAAGGGCGATTTCGTGGCGCTCAACCAGCGCCTTCTCGCCGAGGCCGACGACCCGGAAAAGGCGCGCCAGTTCGCCAACCCCCGCAACGCCGCCGCCGGATCGCTGCGCCAGAAGGACGCGAGCGTCACCGCCAGCCGCCCGCTGCGCTTCCTCGCCCATGGGTGGGGCGCCCACAGCGCTTTGCCTGCCGATACCCAACTGGGTATGATGCAGGCGATTGCGGGCTGGGGACTGCCTGTTTCGGACATGCTGGCCTGCGTCGACAGCCTTGACGCCCTTATCGCCCATTATCGCGGAATCGAGGCGGCGCGCGCCGACCTGCCCTTCGACATTGACGGCGTCGTCTACAAGGTCGACCGGCTTGACTGGCAACAGCGGCTGGGCTTCGTGGCGAAGGCGCCGCGCTGGGCGATCGCGCATAAATTTCCCGCCGAACGCGCGCAGACGACGTTGGAAGCCATCGACATCCAGGTCGGCCGCACCGGCAAGCTGACCCCCGTCGGCCGCCTCACGCCCGTCACCGTGGGCGGCGTCGTCGTGTCCAACGTGACCCTGCACAATGCCGACGAGATCGCTCGCCTCGGCGTCCGTCCCGGCGACCGTATCGTGGTGCAGCGCGCAGGCGACGTGATCCCGCAGGTGGTCGACAATCTCACCCGTGATGAGGTGCGCGAACCCTTTCCTTTCCCGACCCATTGCCCGGTC
>NZ_DATKFP010000159.1:0-2129 GCF_035511395.1 Sphingobium sp. | reverse complement strand
TCGTCCGGCCACGCGTCAGTATCGCATCCCCCGTCTGGCCACGCGTCGCCAGCAGCTTGCGCCTTTCCTCATGCGCATCAATCAGGGGCCGCAAATCCTGCAACCGGACCTCACCAACATGGGATGCCAGCCCCGTGGAATAAAGGCGACCAAGTAGGTTCACTGCCTCCTTCCCCTCCGACTGCCTTATCCCAAACAAAGCGGCGCGGGCAGCATCGGTTTGGTCGACCGGGACAATGCGCTCCCCCACTTGGGCGGCACCTTCCTTAACGGCTTCGAGCGGCTTTTCATGGGGCCCCAGCCGGCCACGCCACTGATCGAGTAGGGCGTCGATCCCGATCTTCACCTTGGCGCTGCGGGTGGCGTAAAAAGATCGCCGACGTGCCGACTGGCCGACAAGACCATGTTCTGTGGCATGCTGATTGATCTGCTCAGCCCGCTGCGACATTTCCTCAATGAGAGCCTTGGGAACGCCCCTGATTTCGAAGAGACCCCGGCGCGGATCGAAGTCGATCTCATAGCCAAGCTCGCGCAGGCCATGAGCGAGTTCACTCCGGTAGATCTGCCCGCTGGTCATCTGTTCCGCATACATCGCGCGGGTTTCCAGGCTCGCCATCGGATCGCTTGTCTGCCCGTTGGTCATATTAAGGACGACGACATGGGTGTGGAGATGGGGATCGAGTTCTCGGCTCGCATGCTCGGTGAACCGCGCCCACAGCAATCGGCCGGTCGCCTCGTGGACGATGCTTCCCTCCTCCCGCCTTCGCAGTTGTGCATGTTCCTGCAGATAGGCGAGCGCGACATCGACCGATCGCTCATGGAGTTGGACGATCCGCTCGTCGCCTATGGCGAGCGCCATCACCGACACGGATTTGGGCGCACTGATCGCAAAGTCCCAGCCGGGATGATGCTGGATGCCGTCGGCGCGATGACGACCGAGCTGCTGCCCCGCGACCTTGCCGGCGAGCAGGGCGCGAAACGTCTCGGGATCGACATCACCCGCTAAGCCCAGCTCGCTCGCCAGGGTGCCGCCCCAGGACGATCGCTCCGCATCCCCTGTCGTGTAGTAATCGCCGATCGCATAGTAGCGGGCGATGTTGCCGGGCGACCCCTTCAGGCGGCGCGGATGCATCATGCCGGCCTCGCATCATTACGGTCGCCCGATGCACGGCCATGTTGTCGCAGCCGGAAGCCGCTGGCGCGACCGAGGAGCTTGGGCAATCCACCCTCTGGAGGTTCATGCTCCCCCTCCACCGGATAGGACGGGGAGGCCTGCGGGCGGACCTCATCTTGCGTGGGCTTGCTGACCTCGCCCGCATCGAGCGGCAGTTCGGGTGCATCCGCCTTCTTCGACCGCCTCCGCTTGGGTGGCGATCCTGACGACTTCGAGGAAGACTTGCTGTCTTCTTCCGGCTCCAGACGGATGAGCGGCGCCAGCCGCTCGACGAAAGCGGCCTCCGGGCTCGGCAGGACATTGTAGCTATCGGCAAATTGGACCACAGGAAGGTTTCGGCCGAACCGGAGAAAGCCCGCGAGATTGGGAAGATTGGTGACCTCTGTATGCATGACCAGCGGCCGGGTCACCTGCATCCGCGACAGGTTGACCCCGTCCCGCATATCGTTGACGCCATAGGACATGCCCTCATTGGCCTCGACCTGTTCGACCTGTCCCAGATTTTCGGACACATGCTTGGCGGTGGGCGTGTCGTTGGCACGCAGCGCCACCCAGGTCGAGCAATAGCCGGTGATCGCCGCGGCATCCTGGATGCCGTAGGTCGCTTCAAGCTGCGGATAGGACTGGAATCCCAATATGCCACAGCCGCCATATTTGCGCGCCCGGGCGAGAAAGTCGCTCAGCGACGGCAGTTTCTGGAGCGTCGGCAACTCATCGATGACGCAGTAGAGGCGTCGCTTGCGATCGTGAGGCAGGCTCATGATAGCGCTGATCGCGATGTCGAGCCATACTGTCACGAGGGGCCGCAGGGAGGGCAGCTGGTCCGCCTTCACGGTGATGAAGAGCCAGCTGTCATCCTCCTCATTGGCGACCCAATCCCGGATCGAAAATCCGTCGGCGGTATCGTCCAGATAGGAGAAGCTGCGCATAACAGATGCCAGTTCCGCGCGAATGC
>NZ_DATKFP010000158.1:0-2861 GCF_035511395.1 Sphingobium sp. | reverse complement strand
AGGGCGAGCGTGGAACGTTGATCGCGACATATCGGATGTGCGCTTGGCAATGGCCGCAATCAATCCTTTCCGGCTGATGCATCCGGTTCCGGAGACCCCGGAGGCGCGATGGGAAATGCTTGCTCTGATGACCTGTCCGCTCTTTGTCTCAGCGGACAGCTTGAACGCGTGCCTGCATCCTACCGCCATTGCCCAGCCCCCCAGCAGCCATTCGAAGAGCCAAATAGCCTATGCAGCTAGCAGCGGGGCGCACGACGTGGGTGCCGAAATACAGCTTCCTTCTCTCCCTGCTGGACTGACCACGCAGACAGCCAGAATGGACGCGCCGCATGTCCACGAAATGGCGAAGATGGTCCGCGACAACGAAGCGACCAGTCTCAATGATGCGGCTGCCAAAGCTGTAGAGCGGGCAAAGGCGCGATCACGCGCAGGCGACAATTCCATGCCCTTGAAGATAGCAGGCGACAAATCAGCGGCCGAGCGCCTCTATAAGTTAGGTTGCCGGATGTATGACAGCAAAACAGGACTGCCGATCACATAAGGATGGTTTCGAACAGGATGAGCTTTTCATTCACTCCCTTACGCTCAGAGAGGTGGGAGATCACCGCGCTCAGCCCTTACGGTGCCCGGAAAGTCCGCTTGTCGCTAGCCATGAGCTATCTCCCTCAGCAGGGCCGCGGCGGCTCGGCGCAGCGCTACAGCCTCCCTCGTTTCGCCGCCGTGCTTGTACGCGCCGTTCCGCTCACCCTTGGGCGCTCCTGGAGTGCGGCCGCCATGCATACGGCACCTAGCCCTACCTTTTACGGCTGGCGAGAGACACGACCCGCCCGCTCTCGTCCTGGCATGGCAGCGCCGGCAATTCTCCAGCCCGAGCGGCCGCTTGTGCATGGGTTTGCGCGGGAGCTTCTCCGGCCCCCCTGTCGTGATGGTAATGGACATGCTGGTGCAGCTCCTTCCGAACGGTGATCTTCTGCGATGTCGAGCGTTTGCGCCCCTTCATTCCCTGCAACGCCTGGATCTGCATGGTGAAGGTGCGAGCGAGCTTGCCGGCAATGGCAGCGTCCTTCTCCATGATCATGCCGCCGCGGTTCAGCGCGTCACGGGACAGCCGCATCTGCATCCAGTGGACGGCCACCATCTGCGCCGCCAGTGCGGCCTCCATCGATGTCCGCGGCTTCACGTCCGCCACCATGGCCAGCGCCGCGTTCAGCTCGGTTTCGTCGGCCTTCCAGCGCTGGGTGTCTTCGTCCCAGGACTGCCCGGCCAAGCGCTTCAGGTCTCGCATGAACGTGCGGTAGATCGAGGTCGAGCGGGTGCCGAAGGTGTCGGCAATCTGCAGCTCCCATAGATCGGGGTCGTTGTGCGGCGAGGTGATCTGCCAGCCATATTCGCCTGCGGGTTCGAGCATGACGCCGGGCGACGCCGGCCGCTTCTTTTGCCGCGCGAGAGCTGCGGGCTGGGCGTCCTTCACCCCCTGCAACGGCTCAGGACGCGAGCGGATCTTACGCTTCCGCTTTGGGGTGGGATTGACGTTCAGGTTTCCCGGATCAATGTCCGAGGACGGGCGAACCATCTTGGTGCTCCAACGAATACCAGCGGGCTATGTCTGACTTAAACGCCCGCAAGCCGCGGTCCCGCCATTCGCCATCCTGCAAAACGGCGACGTGAAGCGCCCCCGGCTTGTCGGCAAACTCGACGTAACCGAGCAGGCCGAAAGGGGCTTCACCCATGTCGTGAGGGCGCAGATTGCACAGCCCGAACAAAGGCAGCCTGATCGTCCTAAGGCCTGACCCTATCGTTTTTGAGGTGTTCCCGGTGTTCTCGGTGTGCAACCCAGGATTTCCGCGTGTTTCAGAGGAACACCTACCCATGTGTTCCGGTGTTCCAAGGTGTTCCCGCATCATCGGCGCTCCATGGGGTTTTCGATCCCCGCAGATTTGGCCCCGCCGAGAACGGGGGCGCCATACCAATCGGGGAACGTCGCGTGCAGATGGTCGCCCTCAGGATAGAACCGGGCGCCGGGCTCCACCTTGCGCACTTCACGCGACAGCCAGCCCATCGACTTGCCGGGCGGGGGCACAAGATCGAGCGAAGCGCCTTCGAGGTGCGCGCTGTTCTCGGCAGGATGGTAGCCGCGCCGCCGCATGTCCGCCTGGTATTCTTTTGTGCGGAATCCTGAAGTCAGGGTGAGGCCGGGGATCGCGCGTTGCAGACCGCCGACCACATCACGCTGCGGCATGTCAGCGCCAAGCCATTCGTCCGAGGGCTTCGGGGCCGCCTCCTGTCCAGGCCACGCACCGGCAGGGGTCGCTTCGTCCTTGGCCCCGCGATTTCCTCCGAACAGTTCAGCGCGAGCGTCCTGGCGTGCCTTGGTGACAACCTTCTTCGCCGCCTCTTCCTTGGCCTCGTCGTCCATGCCTGCCCACTCAGGAGAGGCGACGAGTTTCCCAAGCGCAGCATGGGAGGCACTGCCCGCAGCCTCCATGTACCCGTCATACTCGGTCGGGGTGAGTTGCCGCCCTCCCACCTTCTTAGAGGGATAGCCGGGGGCGTAGCCAAGCTGCAGAAGCGCCTTATTCACAGGGTCCTCAAGCGCGGTACTGATTGCCATGGGCGAAAGGAAGTCAGGGCCGACGCCGCCCTCGCTAATGACGGGCTCGCCCCAGATATTCCGGCGCGGCAGCAGGTCATCGCGCATCCCAGGAATGCGGGCCTGCACCGCATCGCCCACGGTCTCGGTTTCGCGTTGCACAGGGTCGAGCGTGCGCGCCGTGCCCGCGACGAGGTTGGGCACCAGGAGGGAGCCGACGAGCCGTTGCAGCATGTTGTCCGCGTTGCGTTCGGGATCATGCAGGGCGCCG